>JANZZV010000004.1 GCA_026419195.1 Fervidobacterium sp. | reverse complement strand
TCTAAGCGGGAAGCGCGCTCCAAGATGAGGTCTCCAAGGTCGGTTCGAGAATAGGACCTTGATAGGCCGGTGGTGGGAGGTCAGTAATGGCTGGAGCCAACCGGTACTAATAGACCGAAACCTTCACCTGAACCTATGCACTTTTGAATGACCTGGGTGCCGATACTGCGGAGGGAAACACCCAGAACCATACCGAACCTGGCCGTTAAGCCTCCGTGGGCCGATGGTAGTAAGGGGGCGACCCCTTGCGAGAGTAGGTAGTGCCCAGGGTTATATTTAAAGCCTCACCCCCCTGAATAGATCAGGGGGGTTTTTTCTTTGGCGCATACTTTCACTTGGGGTTAGAAGGTTCATATGTTAATTTTAGAGCTGGTTTATTGGGAATATAGTAGCGTCATGGAAAAATTATTTATACCTTGTAGTTTTAGTCTAAGTAAACATGTTGAGAGTTTTGGTTTAAGACTTTAGGTGATTATCGGGGTGTCCTATCTATAACCAAGCTTTGTCATGTTACTTATGTTTAATTTTGTCATTAATTCTTGTTTATCTATCCCCTCTTGTTCGGCAAGTTTTTCGATAGCTTTTTCTATGTTGTTACCAGAGTTTTTGATTGCTTGCGAGACTTTTTCGTAACCAAAATAGTTTATCAATGGTGTTAGATTGGACATAGAACTTAATAAGTGTTTTTGGCAATTTTCTTCTATTGCTTTTATTTGTAAAATGTAATCTTTTAAGGCATTGCATGCGTTTGTCAAAAGTGTTAGTGATTTAAGTGTATAGTGCACAATTATTGGAGAAAACTGATTTAGTTGAAGATTTCCTTGTGCACACGCATGTGTCACTATTTCATCGTGACCAAAGATTGTCAAGGCAATTTGCATTACGTATTCAGGTATAACTGGATTAATTTTTCCAGGCATTATTGTACTTCCGATTTGTAATTTGGGAAGTTCAAGTTCTCCTATAGCTGTGTTCGGACCACTACCAAGCAATCTGATGTCGTTAGATATTTTGTAGAGATTTACGGCAAGGGATTTAAGTAATCCATGTACTTCTGAAAATACGTCAAGGTTTTGAGTTGCATCAATCAAATTCTCTGCTTTGGCTATTTTGACATTTGTTATTTGACGAAGTGTATCCACTATTTTTAGTATGTATTCTTTTGGTGCACCTATTCCTGTTCCTATTGCTGTACCGCCTATGTTTACGCTTCTTATTCGTTCTTCTACTTTATTGAGTCTCCATCTGTCTCTGGCTATTGCATCGGCCCATGCACCAAATTGCTGACCCATGAGTATAGGAACAGCATCCATTAGCTGCGTTCTTGCTACTGTACGTATTTTATAGAATTCTTTCTCTTTGGTTTGGATTGATTCCTGGAGTTTGATGATCTGTTCTTCTAATTTTCTAAGCTTAACAATTGTTGCTATTTTCCCTGCCGTTACAAACGTGTCGTTTGTTGATTGATGTAAGTTGACGTGATTGTATGGATCTACTATGTACTGACCCTTTTTGCCACCTAGTAATTCTGTTGAACGGTTTGCTATTACTTCATTGATGTTTAGATTTACAGATGTTCCAGCACCGCCGGATAATGGATCAACAACAATGTGTGTTTTTAATAAATTCCATTCGTCACATGATTGGTTTATCGATTTGTAGATGTCTGATGGAAGATAACCAAGTTCGTAGTTCAGTACACATGCGGCTTTTTTGATCATGAAGTAAGCCCAAATGAAGTTTTCATCAAGTTTTTCACCTGTTGATGGGAATAATTTGAGTGCCCTTGCTGTGGCAATTCCGTAATATGCATCTTCCGGTATTTCAAGTTTTCCAAGGTAATCTTCTTCTATTCTGTACATCTTATACCACCACCTAAATTACCAACGGCTTAATAACTCTATCAAGTACTCCATGTATGTAAGATATTGTTATACCGTAATTTGTCATTGGGATACCAAGTCTTTTGAACATGCGTACTCTTCTCATCATTTGATTTCTCGTGTTCACACAACCTCCACAGTGAATTACAAGCTTTACATCAGATATCTCTTCATATTCTGGCATGTCTACTCCAGCCCAGATTTTTATGTTAAGGTTAACACCTATGTGATTAGTGAGCCAACGAGGAATTTTTATTCTTCCTATGTCTTCCGTTAAAGGTCTATGAGTGCAACCTTCCATTATTAACACAGTGTCTGATTCTTGTAATTCTTCAATTTTGTGAACACTTTTTATGAAATAATCAAGATCTCCTCTGTAACGAGCTTCGAGTATGGAAAAAGTTGTTAAAGGAACGTCATCAGGTACGTCAGAGACAACTTTCATTATTGCCTGAGAATCTGTTATAACTAATTTTGGTTTTTCGTTAAGTTTTTCAAGTGTATACCTTAGTTCTCTTTCTTTGACAACTATTGCGGCAGCTTCTCTATCGAGAATTTCCCTTATCGCGTGCACTTGCGGCATTATTAGTCTTCCTTTTGGTGCGCCGAGATCAATTGGGACCACAAGCACAACTATATCTCCACCACCAATAAAATCAGGTATAAATGGTATTTCTTCATCGGAGGGGATTATCGAATTTAGGGCTTTTCCAATGTCATCAAAACCCTTCTTTTTTGTAGAGCTTACAGTGAATGTGGTTGTACCAAAAAGGTTTCTGTATTCGTCCGAAATTAAGGATGCTTTTTCACATAAAATGTCTTCTTTGTTAACGACAATGATGAACGGAATCTCAAGTTCTCTAAATAGTTGAACAATTCTCTTTTCGTATTCACTAGGAAAGTCGTCAGTGACCAAAATTCCAGCATCGGATTTGTAGAATGCCTTTAGTGCCTTTTGTATTCTCTTTTCGCCAAGTTCTCCAACATCGTCAAGTCCAGGTGTATCTATGAGTGTCACAGGTCCAAGCGGATAGAGTTCCATTGCTTTATGTACAGGATCTGTTGTTGTACCTGGAGTATCGCTCACTATAGATATGTCTTGTCCAGTTAATGCATTCATGAAAGAGGATTTACCTACGTTTCGCCTTCCAACTATGGATATGTACTTCCTAAATCCTCCAGATGGTAACATGTAAACACCTCCAAAGAAAAAATCCCTTTCCAAATTGTTGATTAGGAAAGGGATAATTGCCTAGGTATTACCCCTTTCCTTGGTGTCAGAGCTGACTCCTCCACCTTAGAAAGATAGTTATATGAGAAATAATTCACTTGTACTAAATATTATATCACACATGAAAAAAATGTGGAAGAAGTAAAAATCGGATTCTTATTTGTGATTTAAATGACAAGTAAAAACCCTGCATTAAGCAGGGTTTTGTATGATAACTATTTATACTTTTCCAAGAGTTCTTTAAGATACTTCATGACTTCGGCTTTACTTGAGTATGTTGGTGCGTTAAAAGTTACTTCGGACCAATCCGATAAAACTTGTTCTTCTTTCTTATCTTTATAGAATGTTAGGAGTTTTCGCACTGTTTCTTTGAACTCTTCTTTTATTAATTGATAATGTGCTGTGAATCTTAGATATCTTTCGTAGATTAATATTTGGGGTAAATTAATTACTGATTCAAACAAGTCCTCCAATTCTTTTTGAGCATCTTCGGATAAGGCAAATGAGTTTATTTGGTTTTTTAAGTCATCTATCTCGCTTTTTGCAATTGCTTTCCAAACACTTAGTTTATTCAAATCTCTCCAGGTTTCCAATGGTATTCTTGACATTTCGTCAACGTAGCTTTTTTCTATGCTTTTGAAATCTTGCTTATGGAATTTTTCGAATATTTGCTTAAGCCTATCAACGAATATTGGAGTAAAGCTGTTAGATAGATAACCTTTTTCTTCGGAAGCTAATATATAGTCGAGTTTTTCTTTTATGGATTCAATAAAGTTGTTGTATTTTTCTCGAATACTTTTGACATCGCTTGCCTTTTTTGATAGGTATTCATAGCTTTCTTTATACCACTCTAAAATCTGTTGATATGTGTACACGCTTTCTTGATACTCATTTATTCCTTGGTACTCCCTTGCCAGTACGTGGAGATGATCCAGTATTCCATCTGGAACTCCCCATACACCTTTTAATTCCATGTACTTGCATACCTCAATTTCTTTTTTAGCTAAATCAACAATAAGTTCGCGGGACTCTACGTTTACTGGATTCAATGTTCCAGCTGTTATATCAGCAAAGTATCGATATATATCTTGACCAGCAGAGGATTGCTCAATATCTAAGTTTTTCCAATCTGGAAATCTATTCCACCCCCCTGGCATTATATCTATTGTTTTCCTAACCCACGTGGCGTATTTGTTGAAAAACAATGATTGGTAGCCTGCCAGTTTTTTCCCAAGTTCACTGTCTTTTATGTTTTCAAGTAAGTTCATGTTTAATTTGTACAAGGAGTTATACCTCATTGCGATAGCTCTGAATGCATTTCTTTCAGTAAATGTTTGTAAGGATAACTCGTAGAGGCTTGCTGAGTCAATGATTGCCTGGATGCTTGCTAAATCAATATTTTCTAAGAAGTTCTTATTCTTTTTCAGATAGTCAGATAATATATTGTAATAGTTATATCTAAATTTGTCCGGGATGATCTTTTGAAGCTCATCGGCTTTTTGGTTTAGTACCAGATCTGGATCTTTGGAAAGTAAAGTTCTAAGTTCTTGAATTCTAATTGGATCAACAGCAAGGGCGGCAAGATAAAAATGAGATTTGCCGTAAGTAGGGTTCAATTTGATGCTTTTTAGTAGATTGTATTTCGCAATTTCATATTGTTCTTCAATTTCATTGGGAAGATTTTTTTGACGGTCTAACAAGTAAGTTTTTTTGTCGTTTATCTGTTCTCTAAGCTTGGAAATGTAGCTTTGCCTCTCACTTTCTGATTGCATTTCATTGTAATGAGTTCCAAATTTTTGTGCCTCAGCCTTTTTGATTTTGTGCCAGTTTTCTGGTGATAATTGTTCAAATCCTCCGGAGAAATTGTTTAGATCGTTTTCCATTTTCTCTAGTTGCTTTAGATAATACTCTACTTTGTTCTGTTCTTCTCTTAAAGCTGACAATGTGTTAAACGCTACGTTACCGTTTCTAAAGTAAACCTCTGATATAAAGTGGTTCCACCTTAGGTAAGTTGATACACAAACAATAATTACTAAGATCAAAGCTATTATAATGCTTTTCTTTCCTTTCAAGATATATTCTTTGCCGTTAACTTTATTAAAATATCTTCCCAATCCGACGCTGATGACAAAGTTCGCAAGTAGTGCATTCGGTAAGAGATGGCCAGGAAAGCTGAAAAAGCTTTGAAAAGCAAAAACTACACCACTTAAAACTAACATGCAGAACAATACCAGGTCGTCCTTTTCCTGAATGTTTTTAATGTTCTTTGTTACGTATAATACTAAGAGTACTAGCATGATAATGATAGCCGATAATCCTAAAATACCAGTTTCACTAAGTATTTGAAAATAATCATTGTGTGCTCTTTTGAAATTGTTCCATCCGTAATTGTATTCAGGATGCTCTTCAATCAAATCGGAAATACCATACAACCCGTATACTTGGTATGTACTTATACCTTGACCGAGTAGTTTATGGTTTTTCCAAATGTAGATCGTCGAAAACCAAGATAAGAACCTTTCGTCTCTCCCTGAAACCGATGCCATTGCACTAAATCGATTTGCCATGGTGAATTTTCCGTAGTTATTAAACGGTGTTGGGACATTGTATATAATTACTGTTAAAATAACAAGTGCGAGAAATACAGAAATAGCTACTTTTCTAAAGATCATTAGTTTTTTCAAAATATGGGGTGCGGTTTTTTCAAGTGTCTTTGCAAAGTTATCTTGCCTTTTTCTGATGTAAATTATATAAACACCTACTATTATGATAAACTCGATTACAAGTGCTAAATATTCAGATCTGGTCTGTGAAAAGACGATTACTACGAAATACAAGAACGCTGAAATTAGAGATGTGATTTTAAAAGCTACAATTTTCCAGGTGCTTTTTAGATCCAAAACACCAACGTCAAGGCTAATTACAAAGTACAGTGCTATTGGAAGCAACATGTTCAGATAATTCGAAACGAAAATGACGTTTCCAATGTTGGCTTTTATACTTGCTCTTTCGAATGGTTTACCAACTTCACCCAGGAAGATGTCAAAGCCAGTGTAAAAATTAAGTATTGCGTTAATGGATATGAATAATCCTGTTAGCACAAATAGAAAAAGAAACTTTATTATATTCTCTTTTCTTTCTAATCTTGAGCTAAGATAGAATGAGATTAAAACATTAAGGAATAAGTACAGAGCAATATCTATGGCTTGCCTAAAGAAGAATCGATTGTCTTTATAAGTATTAATCGTTGATAACAAAGATATCATGGAAAATGCTAACCAGACCCAATGGATCGGAGTTGTAAAAAATTTAAATTCCTTAGTTTTTATGACTCTTGAGAATAAATAAAAACCTAAGAGTGTAACAGATACGCACAATATAGCATATTTTGGCGTACTGAATTCATAAGTATAGTCTCTGTGTGCAAAAAGAGCAACAAGTGGGATTGTTGCATACCAAAGTGCTTCTTCAAAAATTGATAACACTTAAATTCGCCTCCTTTATCTTCGATGGTTAATAATTTAAGAGTTTCAGTATTTTAGCTAAGGTTATGTAACATATAATTGTGATGATCAATGCATATAGGCTTGTTGTTAGGTTGCTTTTTCCAAAGTATCCTATCGAAAAGAAGAATGTTTGGATTGCAATTACGATGTACAGTGTCTTTCTTTTATCTTTCAGTTTTTTGTGTATTTTGTCATACACGTGCTCTCTATCTCCACTAAATGGAGGCTTTTTGTTCGCAAGTCTTCTCAAAACACCTGCTGTGAGATCGAATAAAAATAGCGATATAAATATAAAGGAAGCTATTATATATGAGATATTTGATGGTGCATTCCTTAAGGAAGAAATTAAACCTATCGATAATATCCCACCTACAAGATAACTTCCACTATCACCCATGAATATACGAGCAGGTGGAAAATTGTAAATAAGATATCCACTCAGTGCACCTATCAAGCTTATTAGCAAGTTAACGTCGTACTTTGATGAAACCACAAAACAAAGACCTATTGCGGATATGATTGCTACACTTGCACACACACCATCCATACCGTCAAGCATGTTTGTAGCATTTATGAGTGCTACTACCAAAAAGCAATACAGCGGCGTTAATAATGTAAGACCTAAGTACTTATAAACAAGCAAAAGTGATACAATGAACTCTACAACAAGCCTTACTTTTGGATTTACGTCAAGTAAATCATCTAAAAGACCTAATACAACCAATATAGTTAATGATAGCTTAGTAATTATCTCGAATGGTGTTGAAATGAGTACACCAAGAAAGATTGCAATCCCTCCAAGATATGGCGTAACACGTTCATGTGGTTTTAAAGACCCATTGGGTTTGTCCACGATACCGTATTTGTATGCTATTTTTCCAAATATCGGAATTGTAATGACACATGTAACAAACGACAATGCTAAACTGGGGATTAACGGTATCAAGCGTACTCCTCCTTATAATTCTCCAAATTATGTTCATCAGAAATGGTAAGGTGTAACGTTTTTCTCTTCTTCTGTGTTGGAATTTTTGTCTTCTTTTGAATGGTTTTTGATGATTTCGTCGTCTGGTTGTTTAAGTTTTTCAACTGGTGATGTTAATGGCTTTTCGATGAAACTATTGTCAGTTGATTGTGTAGAAGGTTTTGCAATTTCTTCATCACTGAAGGAAGTTTTTGTCGCTTTTTCGAAGTTATTTAATATGTTTTCCATCGATAGCAGACCGTAATTTTCTTCAGCTGTTGAAAGTATCTTATATACATCATTCTTATTATATTCTTTTCCTTTGTAATAAAACCCGGTTATATTTACAGTTCCATCTGGTTCCACGAGAAAATTGACTTTTAGTTTGGAGTCGTTGTAGATTATTAGATCATTTACTCTGTCAATATTCCAGTTCTTTTTACCAAGTAGTTCACCGTAAGTTTTCATTTTAAAAACTGTATTTCTAACTAAAATAGCTAAATTATCGCTAAGTTGGTTAACATTAAAAATTTTTGAAATCAAATAATCTCTAACTTCATCGATTAGTTCAATGTCGTTTGCATAAACGTATTCAAGTAGTACTCTGTTTGTTAAGGGTAATTCGAAAACAAACTTAAAATTCCAATTTTTACCAGCGTACCTACCAATGCCGTTTAATATTACCCTATTCTTTTGCTGGTTGTAACTCCAGGTGGGATTTTTCAAAAACTTTTCGAAAGCGGAAGCATTGTTTTTAAAAGGACTATTGTCAACTATACAGCTATTTTTAACAAGAGATATGGAGTTGAGAGCAAGATTTTCGTAAGCTATAGCTTCCTCCAAAGTTCTAAACAGCTTTATTGGTTCAATTTCTTTGTTGTTTAGGTAACTTTTGGTGAGGTATAACTTACCTGATGAAGCCAAAAAGTGCACTTCGAACGTCATGTTTCCGGTTTTCTGCTTTCCTTTCATTATTAGCTCAGTGTCGAGCCCTTTGAATGAATGATTCCAATTAATTGTGTAAAATGTTTTGGTTTCGTCAAAAAACTTGCCTATGGTTTTATCCATTTCTCTTAGTCTACTCGATTTGATTTTTTCTATTAGCTGTCCCACATATTGGTCTTCATCAAATTTTCCAAATTGTTTATATATTTCCCTTATCTTGTTAAGGGCTTGATCTTTTGGTAGTTCAACTTCGTTTAAGTAAAGATATTCCAAGTCGACAAATCCATCTCCTCTGAGCTTGAAACCTACAACTATAGATTCTTCAGTATCTTGAATTTTGTTTACTCCTCTAAATTCTACCAAATTTTGATCCTCATTTTCTATCATCCATCGTCCGTTTTGAAGGTTATCGAATACCAAGTTTAACTCAACATCAGGAAATTCTAACAATTTACTTGACTTTACTATTTCTATCAAATTCATTTTTACAATTTGTTTTTCTACTTGGTAAATATTTGACAAGAATGCTGCTTTTCTAACATCTGAGAGTTGATTTCCATTTATGAAAACTTTTTCTATAAAAATTTTCACTCTATTGTTTATTTTTCTGAATAAAACCCACATTTCAACGTTATCTATTCCGCTCTTACCTTTTAACACTATATAGTCTTTATCGTTTTGTAAGAGGTAATCGTAACTGTAGTCGGTTATGCGCTCGAAAATTAGGCTTGGTTTTGTTGTATTATAATCTTCCGGTGGATTGTTTTTCATGATGTTAAAAAGAGCCTTTTTGTATAACTCTTGATAGCGTTCTTCTGTATTATCAACATTCATACCATTGATAGAGAGTTTGATACTACCTGTGTTTCTAAGTTCTAGCAAGAATATATTTTTCATCTCATCAAAACCAATTATTTTTGGGTTTGAAAAAATACTTATTTGAGATGCCACGTTACTAAAGTTGTTTTCAAAAACTTCTTTCACCGATAATGTTTTAAATTTTCCAAAAGGTTTTTCAAGAGCACTTTTTTTGCTTTGTAGCACAGCCACTCCATAAAGAATGATTAAAACAAGTGTGATAGTTGTTATTGATAAAATGATGAATTTATAGTTACTTTTTCCCACTTTCTTTCGAATCATTCAATCACCTCCAGAAAAATTCTTGCAATTTTGCGAGGTTTTTTAAATATATAGATTTTCTGTGTCAATTGTCATCTCTCTATAATTGTATTATACTATATATGGTTAAAGAATACACCCCCTTGATAAATACCATATTGTATGATAAAATCTCTGAGGCGTAAATGTAGATAACTAACGGGGCCGTAGCTCAGTTGGGAGAGCGCTACCTTCGCACGGTAGAGGCCGTGGGTTCAAATCCCATCGGCTCCACCAGAAAAAACCAGAAGCCATAGTAGCTTCTGGTTTTTATTTTTAAATCAAAATATTTTATTTCCTTCGGTATCAATTGCAACTAAGATAGGAAAATCAAAGACTTGAATTTCATATATTGCTTCTGGTCCTAAGTTGTCGAACGCTAAGAGCTTCCATGAAATTACGTGAGTCGATAAATATGCTGCACATCCACTTGGCGTAACAAAATATGGAATTTGATACTTTTTCATAATTTCAACAGCTTGTTGTGAACGTGCACCTTTTCCAATGGTTGCTATTATCTTATGTTTAGCTAAAAATTCAAGAAATTTGTCCATTCGTTTCGCTGTTGTAGGACCTATAATTATTCTATCTTTTGAGAATGTGGGACCTGCATAGAATATTGTTTTTCCAAATAAATTTACAGGTAGTTTTTCACCATTTTGTTCAAGTTCAACCAATTTCTTTTGCGCAGCGTCGCGCATAACAATTAATGAGCCAGTATACTTTATAAGTTCTCCAGCTTTTAAATTTTTCAGATCAGTCATTTAAAATCACCACTTTTGTACTTCTGACCAAGTAACAGTCAACAGCTACTGCAACTGGAAGTGTAGCAATGTGTGTTGGATAGCCATATGCTCTTACATTATACAGGCTACCACCTACTCCGAGCCCTTGGACACCGATTCTTAGTTTCTGTACCTCATCAAATATTTCCATTTCAAAAGTTTTGTATCTCGTGATTTTTGTGTTTAGTCTTTCGATAGATTCATCTATCAATGCCAACTTTGAAAGCAATAAAGCTTCGTCACTCGTACCACCAATTCCTATGCCTATCCTTATTGGTGGGCATGCATTTGGTCCGTTCATATTTATGTGGTTAACTATTGTATCTTTAATGATTTCGTATTTTTCTGAAGGTTCAAACATATACAACATCGATAAATTTTCACTACCTCCCCCTTTGATGAGTATCCATATTTCTAAGATTGGATTTTCAACCTCAAAAAAATGTACTACGCACGGTGTGTTATCATTCGTGTTCTTTCGTTCAAATAACGGATCTTCAACAACACTTTTTCTAAAACCATTCTCAATGTATGTATTCCTAACCACTGAGTTTAATATTTTGGTAATCGGTTCATTGGTTAGAACTTCAAAGCCTTTCCAGACAAAGAATTCTACAATACCTGTGTCTTGACAAAGAGGAATGCATGATTTTTTTGCAATTTCAAAATTTGCCAAAATTTCCTTTTTGAATGGACCTTCGTATTTTTGAAAAAAATCAAAAACACAATCATTGACTTGAGTGTTTAATTCGACAAGTTTTTTAGAAACTGCTTGGTATATATCATCACTGTTTACAAGTTTCATTTTTCTCACCTTCTTTCTGGAAAAAGCTAAACATGTTCACCGTCTATTCCAACTGGCGAGACGATCACCTCTTCACTTATGGTGACATTTCTTATCCATTTTTTTGAACGTATTCTAAAATAAGCAATAACCGACTTAACAAGTTCATCGGATAGTGTTAATCCATACACAATTGGTAATGGTTGTTTCCATATGAATGCTCCTACGAATGCTAATGGAACTCCAAAACACCATAAGGTGAAAGTCTCAAGTAAAAATGCAAATTTTGCATCTCCACCAGCCCTTAATACGCCAACTATTGCTGCACCATTAAATGCTTTAATAGGAGCACCAACCAACATAACCCACATTGAATAAGTTAAAATTAGCTTTGTGTCTTTTTCAAGCTCAAATTTGCCATAAAGCATGTAATACACAAACACTATTGCGAACGCAGATAGTAAACCTATAACTGAATTCCAGAATAAGATCTTCTTACTGAATTGTTGTGCTTTTTCGTATTCCATCTGTCCAATGTATTTTCCGACAATTACAGATGAGGCTATGACCAAACCAAAGGTGAAGGTCCATACGTAATTTTCAAAGGAGGACAATATATTACGTGCAGCGTAGGTTTGGGTACCCATTCTTCCGAAAATGATGCCATACATTGTCATACCAAGTGACCAAGAAATTTCATTTAAAGTTGTAGGAGTTGCATAATGAAGAAATTTTTTTAAGAATTGCGAGCTTATACCCCTTATTGAAAAAGTGTAAGGTAGCTTAAGGCGTACTGCTTTGAGTATCTGGTAAAACGGTATTATAAATCGAGACAATGTGATTGCTATTGCTATACCAGTAATTCCAAGCTTAGGCATTTTAAATGAACCGCTTAAGAAAAAATAGGCTAAACCGATTTGTAGAATTGTACCATAAACGTATGAAAGCATAGGAATAAATGCCTTTTCAACAGAACGCAAAAAGGTTCTGAAGCAGACTTCCAAAGCAAGACCAAAGTATGAGATGGATATGATTTTTAAGTAAAAGACACCTTTGTCAAGAACACGTTCATCTTTTGAGAAAATGGCAATGAAAAATTTTGGGAAAAAGAATGTTATAATAAAAAATACCAAGGCAATAATAAGTGAAAAGTATATCATTAAACTAAGTATTTTTTTCATGTTTTCTAAGTCTTTCTTACCCCAATACTGAGCAAGAAAAATTGCGCCACCAGTATTCAAACCAAAAAGAAACAAGATCACAAGAAAGCTACTCTGGTTAGCAATACCATTTACAGCAACTTCGACCTCTCCAAGCTGGGAAAGTAAAATGGTAAGTACAAAGGTTCCTGTGTTTGCAATTATATTCTCCAGGGAAACAGGTATTGCTATTTTTAAAACATCTTTGATCACAACCAATCACCTCGAATATTTTTTGGAATGCTTCGCAATACTTACTATTTTACCACATTAGGTGTATAATTCAATGTGAGGAGGTGTCAGCACATGCCAAAATTTGATATATATAGATTTAGATGGGCACTTATTACAGGGGCTTCCTCAGGTATTGGTTCCGAGTTTGCGATTCAACTTGCACAAAAAGGTTTGAACGTAATTTTAATTGGAAGGAATTCTGAAGCTTTGAGTTCCGTTGCAGATAAGATTCATCGAATTTCAAACGTAAGTGTAGTGATGTTACAAGCCGATCTGACAAAGGAACTGGATTCTATTCTTGTTAATCTTTCAAGATTTAATATTGATCTTTTAGTAAACAACGCTGGTTTTGGATTGTATGGAGATTTCCTAAACTACTCCTGGAATGAGTATGAAAATATGATTAAACTTAACATAGAAGTTTTAGCAAGGTTGTCGTATCATTATGCTAAGGAATTTTCTAAAAGAGGTTCTGGAGGAATAATTAACGTTTCTTCAGTGGCTGGTTTTATGCCAATTCCACATTTCAGTGTGTACGCTGCGACAAAGGCTTTCGTCTACAGTTTTTCGTTAAGCTTATGGGCTGAGCTTAAAGATAAAAACGTACACGTCTTATGTGTAGCGCCTGGTAAGACGAAGACAAAGTTTTTTGAAAGAGCAAAGATGAGTCCTGGAAATAATCTCATGAGTCCGGAAAAGGTTGTTAAAGGTGCACTCAAAGCTTTTGAAAAAGACGCTCCTTTATACATCCCAGGCTTGGGCAACAAACTGTCTTATTATTTTGTTAGAAAGATGTTTAGTGATAAACTCATTTCAAAAATACTTGTAAAGTATTTTTAGTGCAAAGGAGTTTGGTTAATGATAATAACAAATAAGGATATCAAAACACTCTATTTTTGTCAAAAGAAGTGTAAAATAGACATACTTTCTGAGAAAAGATATTTATCAAATTACGACTTTGCAACGGAGGCTTTTGGGTGCACGCTTTGTGTTGATGCTGATGAGGTCATTTATGGAGATAAAATAACTATTAGAATGAAAAAGAGTGGAAAAAGGCTATCAGAATATCATATGCTTGAAGGTGCGTTCATTGGATATGTTATTGAAAGCAATGAAAAGGAGGTTTCGGAAATAATATTCGAGAGTCCTTATTATAGTGTTTCAATCAACTGGAAACCTTATGTTACTAAACTGCTTTCCTTGTTATCTATGTTTTGTGAAACGATGGAATTTAAGATAACAAAAAATCACTTATGTCGTTTATGTAAATATGCTGGTGAATGTTTCCATGAAACCGTGAGTCTTGATAGTTTGGCTTTTATTCATGGAATTCGGGGAAAGACTGTCGAAAAGCTTCGAATGATTAGCATAAACAATTTAAGTGACATAATAGTGTTTGAAGACGCGATAAGGAAAGAGTTCGGTGAAGAAAAAGCTAATAAGTTGATTTATCACGCGAAAAGTATATTGGAAAAGAAACCTATTGTTTTTAAACCTATTCAAAAGCTTTCTGAAGGCATATACCTTGATATTGAAAGCTATACACCTTTTGATTTTGATTATCTTTTTGGTGTTCTTGAAAACGATAGATACATACCGTTTCTTGCTTCAGAGCCATCAAAGGAAAGGTATATTTTCGAAAATATATTGAAATTCCTCGAGAAACGTCAAAAGCCAGTATATCATTTTCACAATTACGAGATAGCTCGATTCAGAAAGTTATCAAAAAAATACAACATCCCCATATCAAAAAGCTTACTTTCCAGATTCGTAGATGTGTACAAGGTATACGTTAACCATGTTGCACTACCTATACCTTCGTATTCTCTAAAGACAATTGCCAGGTTTTTTGGATTCAATTGGCGTACAGATATAAATGGTATGACTGTAATTGATTACTACAGGGAATACATTGCAACCAAAGATAAAGAAATACTTAGAGAAATACTTAAGTACAACGAAGATGATGTAAGAGCTACAAAATTCATTGTAGAACATCTAAACAACATTGCTCAGTGAAATGACAATGCCTTATGCTGAGACATAAGTTTTTGGTCTAGTCTTTAAATCAAATTAAGATGAAATTTAATGTTTTAGATTAGACATACTTTAAATAACTATCTACAAGTAACTAAACAAAAAGTTATAGATGTCGTGTGAAGTTATAACTATATCTACGATACTCTACTTGTGCTAATTACACGCTTATTGTAATATTTTTACATGTCTTAAAAGTGCACCAACTAAGTAGGAAAATTATTCTTCTGCAATAATTCCAGCCAAATTGCTCTTTTTATATATTCAATTTATCCCACCTTTTGATATTCAAAGTCAAAACATTTATCTGCCAAGGAAATAACCATAAATCTTATTTTCTGCTCAACTGAAATTCATGAAAATTTTCTAATGAAACAAGTTACACAATAAAATAATCATGAAAAGATCACCAAATATTGAATTCTGGTTAAAGAGAGGTGTATATTATGAGTTATTCTTTCGATAAATTTGGTAGATTTGTGATAGAGGGTTACAATAATTCCAAACCATTTTCAAGTTTCTTACCAGGAATTGCCGGCTTGAAAGGAATACCTTTATGGGTATTTTATGTAAATAGAGGTCAGTGTATCACATCTTTTGGAATTTCGAACAAAGACAAACCTATTTTGGAGTTTCATCCAGCCTTTAGAGCTTATCAACTTACTAACAACTTTGGATTTAGAACATTCATCAAGATAAACGGTAAGTATTACGAACCTTTCACATTCAAAAGTTCCGAATCAGCAACCCAGGAAATGTACATTGGTAAAAACGAACTTGAAATAAGCGAATATTCTAAAGAATTTGGTTTGAAAACAAGCATAACGTATTTTCTGCTTCCAAATGAAAGAGTTGGAGCTCTTGTGAGAATTGTTAACATTCGTAATGCTTCAATGAATGACCTTTCCATAGAGTTGCTGGATGGAATTTCGATATTGTTACCTACAGGTGTAAATGATTATTTAATAAAGCATATGGGAAACACCTTGCGTGCCTGGATGGACGTTTACAATTTAGAATCTGGGATTCCTTTGTTTAAATTAAGATCTTCCACAGAAGACGTCGCGCGAGTTGAAGAAATAAAAGATGCAAATTTTTACATATCAACTGTTTTAAATTCAGGAAGTTCAAAGTATATAACACCGATTGTTGATCCTGACAATGTATTTGCCCATGAAACTTCGTATAATTATCCAATAATTTTTGCAGAAAAGGGTCTAAAAAGTATTTTAGAAAGAAAGCAACATACTACAAACAAAATTCCTTGCGCGTTTACCCCGTTTGAAGGTGTGATAAAAAGTAATGAAAGTGTTCGGATACTAACAGTTATTGGTTACGTTCCAGATGAGAAACTTGTTGAAATATACAAAGAGAAGTTAAGAAGTGAGCCTTATCTGCTTTCAAAGCTACAAGAAGCAAGGACTATTGTTGAGGATATAACTAAGGATATAGAAACTCATACAAACTATCCATTGTTCGATGAATACTCAAGACAAACATACCTTGACAACGTGCTCAGAGGAGGATACCCGATAGTATTCTCCGATTTTAAGAAAGTTTACCATGTATATTCAAGGAAACATGGTGATCTTGAAAGAGATTATAATTATTTCAACTTACTTGCAGAATATTATTCAAGTGGTAATGGTAACTACAGAGATATAAACCAAAACAGACGAAATGATGTGCTTTTTAATCCGAGAGTTGGAAGCTACAACATCAGATTTTTCGTAAATCTAATCCAGACGGATGGTTATAATCCATTGATCATTAATGGTGTAAGATACAAGATATCGATCGAAAAACTTGATTTTCTTGAAGATATCTGTACCAAAGAAGAAGCTGAAAAGATAAGAAATTTCTTATCGAGTGAATATTTTACACCCGGAAAAGTAGCGATGCTAATAGAGAGAGAAAACATAAAAATGAATATACCAGAAGAAGAATTGATAAGAAAGTTGATAGAGTTAAGCAACGAGGAAATTGATGCTGTTCATGGGGAAGGTTTTTGGACGGACCATTGGACATACAATCTTGATCTCATAGAGTCATTCCTTCAAATATTCCCAGACTACGAAGAGGATCTTTTGTTCAATGATTATGAGTATACATACTACGACAACTTCAAGGTAGTCTTGCCACGCGATAAAAGATATGTCTTAACAAGTGATAAGGTAAGGCAATACTATTCTGTTGTTGAGGATCAAGTGAAGAAAGAACTCATCCTTTCAAGAAAGGAATACAAACACCTGATGAGAAAACGAAAAGGTTTAGGGGAAATTTACAAAACTAATCTAATAACAAAGCTTATTGGACTTGCGTTAATCAAATTTTCGACACTTGATCCAAGTGGAATTGGGATAGAAATGGAAGCGGGGAAACCTGGATGGTACGATGCTTTAAATGGATTACCAGGACTTTTTGGATCTTCTGTAGCGGATTCTTTTGAACTTGCAAGATTACTAAGATTTTTGATTGAAAAACTAGAAGCTTACGGTTCAAAGGAACTTGGAATTCCCTTAGAAATCTATCAACTACTTACGGAACTTCTGCAAGCTGTTGAGAACTATTACAGCAATAACCACAAACCAGATATCGACTTTATTTTTTGGTCACAAATTTCCGAAATCAGGGAACGTTACAGGGAAGATACCAAATTTGGTTTTGAAGGTACAGAAATATCAGCAAGCTCATCGGAAATTGCGCAAAAATTGAAAAAGCTTTTAGAAAAGCTCGAACAGAAACTTTCTCAAGCTACTGAAGAAAACGGAGGTATTATGCCGACCTATTATTACTATGTTCCCTTAGAATACGAAATAATCGGAAATGGCGCAAACGACGATGAAAAATATGTGAGAATCAATAAATTTGAAAAAAAGACATTGCCGTTGTTCTTGGAAGGGGTTGTTAAGGGATTCAAGATTTACAAAGACACGAGTTTTTTAAGAGAGTTATATTACAAAGTCAAGTCAAGTCCTTTATATGATAGTAAACTAAAGATGTACAAAGTAAATGCTTCGCTAGAACATACAAGCATGGAAATAGGACGAGCAAGGGCATTCACCCCTGGATGGTTGGAAAATGAATCAATATGGCTACACATGGAGTACAAATACATGCTTGAGATTTTAAAAGCAAAGCTTTACGATGAATTTTATTCCGACTTCATCAATCTTTTTGTACCGTTTCTTAAACCCGAAATATATGGTAGAAGCCCGTTAGAAAATTCCTCATTTATTGTCAGTAGCGCAAATCCTGACGAAACACTGCATGGAAATGGTTTCGTAGCAAGGCTTAGCGGTGCCACTGCAGAGTTTTTAAGCATATGGTGGTTTATGTTTGTTGGTGATTCACCTTTTGAATACAAAGGTGGCGAACTTATGCTTAAATTTAAACCAATATTACCAGGTTGGTTATTTGATGAGGAAGGTAAGGTTTCTTTCAGGTTCCTTGGCAACTGTGTAGTGACATATTATAATCCACGAAGAGTTGATACGTATAAACTAAGTTGTGCAAAGTATGTAATGTTGAATATTGGAACAGAGGAAGTCAAGATTCACGGTGGAATAATTCCACAGCCGTATTCAGAAATGGTAAGGGAAGGTCGAGTACAAGCGATAGAAGTGGTATATTAGAAATATTTTATAAGTTAATTCAACTCAAAGCTGATATATGTTCTCAGAAAAAATTGGGGGCAAATCCCCCAATTTATTGTTCTTCAATTATTTTTATGACACTTTCAACATCTTCGACAACAGGACTATGACCTATATCTTTGAGTACGATTAATTTTCCATTTGGAAAAGCTTGTGCAGTTATTTTCATTTGATCGAGTGTTAGTAAGACATCTTTATCTCCATAAATTACTACAACAGGTATGGTTACACCTTTTGCTTGTTCAATGTAATTGTATTTTGCTAAAGCTCTGGCATTACCTTCGAATGCATTTGGTGTCATTCTTAATGCATCCGATGTGATTTTTTCAAAAAACCTTTCGTTATCGTATGTTGGAGCATTGAACATAAGTGCTCTTTTTATCAGCTGTGGATTATTTTGATATGTTTTTATAAATTTTATGGCTTCCTCTGAGACTGGTAATCCATTGATTGGTGAAGGGTCAACAAGTATAAGCTTTCTTAATTTCTCTGGATACTTAATCGAGTAGCTCATAGCAACGGCTCCTCCAAGTGAGTGACCTAAAAGTATGAAGTTAGTGAGGTTGAGAGCATTAACAAATTGTTCAACAGCTTCAGCGTATTTTTCTATTGTAATGTCACCGTTTAGTGAAACAGAATATCCAAAATTAGGTAAGTCTAAAGCATAAGCGGAGAATTTTGATGGGAGTTTTTTCAACAAAGGTTCAAAAAAGCGTGCCGACGCAAAGTTTCCATGAATCAGAACTATCGGTATATTTCCACTGCCAGCATTCACATAATGTATTTTGCCGATTTTTGTGTCGACAAATTTTCCGTATGGTCGCCTACCTTTTTTGAAGAACGCAGAGATCTTAGTGATGTATTTCGATCTAAATCTTGAAAAGTAGTAGCTTACACCAAGAGGCATGAATAGTACAACGAATATTAGTATCGTACCAAAGATAATGGACATTGATATGTGCATCCTGCTGAAGAAAAATGGTAAAGCAACGTAAATAAGCGAGCCATAAAGTGGACCATCTACAGATGCCATTCCACCGATGACTGATATAGCAAGTAGATCAAGTGATTTTGCAATTCCAAAGTCACTTGGTGCTATATAACCAATAACATGTGCATAGAGTGCACCAGCTATTCCAGCCATCATGGAACCTATTGCAAATGCCAATACTTTTGAAAGTGCTATGTTCACACCTACAACAGAGGCTGCTGTTTCATTTTCTCTTATAGCCATCCATGCTCTACCTGTTTTGGAGTTTATTAATCTTATCATCAGTATGTACGAACTAAAGACAAACGCAAGCACAAGAAGGTATTTTTCCACATCTGAGTTCCAAATGTACGGAAATCTTATACCTCTTATCCCTGCATGTCCACCAGTTATGTGCTCAAGTGAGCCAAATAATTGTTCAACTGCTACCACAAATCCCATAGTGGCTATGGCAAGATAAAATCCAGACAGTCTTAAAGCCGGAAATCCAATTATAAGTCCGAACAAGAAAGCAACAACTCCACTGATTAATATACCAAAAACAACAGGAAGATTGTAATGCATAACCAAGAGAGTGGAAGTATAGGCTCCAATACTCATGAATGCAGCATGACCAATTGATATTTGACCGGAGTACCCCATAATTATGTTTAACCCCATGGAGGCGATTGTATAAATGCCCACAAGACTTAAGATAGTCATTATGAACGCATTTTTAAGAAGCAAGAAGGGAATGATTGCCAAGACAATCCATATCATTATACTCGCCTCCTCACATTTCTGCCAAACAATCCCCTTGGGAAGAATATTAATACAAGTATTATTATGATAAGTGAAATCGTTGCCTTGAATCCTTCTGAGATATAGTTTCCGACGAGTTTTTCAATTACCCCAAGTATCAACCCACCAAATACAGCACCTGCAAATGTTTCAAACCCACCTAAAACGGCCGCTGTGAAGCCCTGAATTTGGTAAAAAGTTAGCATTACGGGTGAGACAAAGACCTTCGGAGCGGCAATTACACCAACAAGTGCTGCCATGCTTACGCCGAAAGCCCAGGAAAATGCCAATATACTTCCGACGTTTATTCCCATGTATCCTGCAATTTCTTCATTTTCAGAGACGGCACGGACAGCTATTCCAAATTTTGTGTATTTTGTGAATATGAATATTAGAAGAGATATGATGGCAAGAGTAACAAAGATTAAAATGTCTTGTTTTCTAAGTACTATTACACCAAATTCCCCTTTAAGAACGAAAGGCGTACCACTAACAAGCTCAGGAAAAGATTTATATTCTGTTCCCCAAATTTGTACAGCTAATCCTTCCAATATCATAAGGATTCCAAATGTTACGATAAGCATAGAACCATGAGAAAGGTGTCTGATAGGTCTAAGTCCAAATCTTTCCACACTAATTCCCATAAGTGCCGCGAGGAATATTCCGATTATTATTCCTATGTAAAGATTTATATTCAACGTGCTGGTGATCCACCAAATTATATAAGTTATAAACATTCCCATGTTTCCATAAGCAAAGTTCATGACGCCACTTACTTTGTACATCATCACCAAACCTATAGCAACTAAGGAGTACATTGCGCCAGTGGATAAACCGAGTAATATTTGATTAATCACTTTCTAGCACCTCCGAGATATTTTTCACGGATAATGTCGCTTCTAAGTAATTCCTTCGAACTTCCACTTGCAGCTACTTTTCCATTTTCGAATATGTAAGCGTAGTGTGATATGTTTAAGGCAAGTGAAGTGTTCTGTTCTACAAGAACAACGGTAATGCCAAAATCATTTATTCTCCTGATTACTTCAGCTATCTTGTTAACGATAACAGGTGCTAATCCCAAGGAGGGTTCATCAAGCAATAGATATCTCGGATTACTCATAAGTGCACGGGCAATGGCTAACATCTGTTGCTCACCACCTGAAAGTGTACCAGCCGTTTGCTTGAGTCTTTCTCTCAGAATCGGAAATGTCTCAAAGACAAGCGAAAAATCTGGTTTTTTGTTCCTATAAGCACCTGCTAAGAGGTTTTCTTTAACGCTCATAGTGTAAAATATTCCTCTCCCTTCTGGGCAGAGTACAATTCCCTTCTCAACTCTTTTGTGAACAGGTAGCTTATCTATGGTTTCATCACCAAGGAGTATATTTCCTATGTATTTCACCCCACCAGCTAGGGCTTTCAATGTGGATGATTTACCCGCCCCATTCGCACCAAGAATAGCAGTTATCTTACCTGCCTCAATTTTCACATCCACACCTTTAACTGCATGTATGGGTCCGTACCAAACCTGTAATTTACTAATTACTATATCTCCAAGTTTATCTGTCATCAAGATTCACCTCTTCGAAACCTGTACCAAGATAAGCTTTTATAACTTCTTCGTTATTTACTATTTCTTCCGGTTTGCCTTCTGCAATTTTTTTTCCAAAATTGATTACCGTTATTTCATCAGATATATCCATAACCATTCGCATGTCATGCTCTATGAGTAACACCGTTATACCGTAGTCTTTGATCTTTCTAATCTTTTCTTTCAAGATATCTGATTCCTTCTCTGTCAAACCTGCTGCAGGTTCGTCAAGAAGGAGTATTTTAGGCTCACTCATTAAGGCTCTGCCAACATCTATCAATTTTTGATAGCCGTACGGCAAGGTTCCTGCATACACACCAAGTAGGTTCTTTATACCTATCAAATCTGCTACATCAATTGCCTTTAGCATTGCTCTTTTTTCGTAGTTTTGGTGTTTTTTGGTGTCAGATATTTCGTCCAACATGGAATAATTTAACGAATGATGATAACCAAGCATCAAGTTTTGAAGTACTGTCAGATATTTAAAAATTATAACGTTTTGAAAACTTCTTCCTAATCCATACTCCACACGTTTGTGAACAGGTATGTTTGTAATGTCTTTATCGTGGATATATATCTTTCCATTATGTTTAACGAGTCCTGATATAGCGTTAAAAACGGTTGTTTTACCCGCGCCATTTGGACCTATTAATGAATGTACCACACCTTCTTTGACGATCATATTTAGATTATCTACAGCAACAAGTCCAGAGAATCTGACCGTAATATTTTCAAGTCTTAGCAACTAACTCACCTCACTCAGTTAGATGTTCATAAGATTAGAATAACAAAACGTAGCGCACAAAGATGTGCGCTACGTTCTGCAAAAATATTATGGTCTTATTAAATCTGTCAATGGTACAAATTGTTTGTTTTTAACAACCATAAAGTACATTGAGGATTTACCACGTCTTACATTCGGTCCCCAAGTAATATCTTTTGCAAGTATACCATTCCATCCCTTGAAGCTTTCAAGTGCTTTTACAAGTCCCTCTCTTGTAAGATTCTTTCCAGCTCTTACAAGTCCTTCTATAAATACCTCAGCAGCTATAAAGCCGGCAACTGCATATGAAGACATGTTTTGCTTTGGATAACTTTCCTGGAATATCGAAAATGCCCTTTGATAATCTCTGACAAATTCTGGTCTATCAGGTGTAGCAAGTGGTACCCAACCAGTGAATATTATTCCTTCTGCATAGTTTCCTGCGAGATTTATGAAAGATGGATCAGCATTTGGATAGATTGTTATAATCTTGCTGTTAAGTCCGTAATCTCTTATTGTTTTTACCCATCTTATAGTGTCTGTCAATAAGCCATAAATGATTATGACATCTGGATTCTTTTCAACAAGTCTTACGACCAAACCACTGTAGTCTGTATCAGCTGGGTTATATGAAACTTCCGCTACTGTTTGACGCTTGTAATCTGCTAATTTATCTTTGAAAGCTGCATAACCTTCAAGCCCTATGTCGTTGTTCATGTAAACTATCGCTGGTGCCTTGAAGTTATTGATTTCAGCAACAAATTTGGCTATAAGTGTTCCTTCAAGTGTGTAGTCTGGTTGAACTCCAAATATGTATCTTTTTGGTGGTACAACGAGTTTGGATGTACCTGCACCTTGGTAGACAAAAGGTACTTTGTTTTGTTCAAGATAATCCATAACGGCTAAACAACCGTACGTGCCAAGTCCACCAACGATTGCAAAGACTTTGTCTTGTTCCACCAATCTTTTTACCTCAACAACGGTTTTAGCAGGGTTGAGCTGATCATCTGCTACGATTAATTCTATGGTCCTGCCATGTATTCCTCCACGCTTGTTTATCCAGTTGAAATACGCTCTCATTCCCTTAGTCATTTCTTGACCAATGATTGCGTATGGTCCTGATAATGCTTGGAAAGTTCCAATAACTACTTTGTCGCTATATACGCCAACCTCAGCGAATAAACTTACAAAAAGACCTAAGAGTAGCAAAATACCTAAAAGTTTTCTCATAGAACCCACCTCCTGTGTTATGGTAAAAAAAGATTATATTTTTGCTAAATTATCCCCAACTTTTCCGCTTCCTTTTTGAGCTCTTGTCTAAAATCCGGATGCGCAACTGATATTAATGCTAATGCCCGTTTTCTTGTTGGTAGTCCTCTTAACCTAACTGCACCCCATTCCGTAACTAAATAATCAAGTTCCTGTCTTGGTACTGTGATTGGAGAGCCTTGTGGCAACAACGGGACGATTGTTGATATTGTGCCATCTTTTGCAGTTGATCTCATAGCAATTATGCCTTTCCCACCTTTACTTTTTACTGCACCTCTGTGTGTATCAAGTTGACCTCCAGTACCACTATAATGTGATGTTCCAATCGCTTCTGAGCAGACATTACCAGTTAAATCTACCATCAATGCAGTGTTGATGCTTACCATTTTCTCATTTTGTGATATAACATAAGGATCGTTTACATATTTACCCCTAAGAAACAATACAGCTGGATTCTCATCCAAAAATTGATACATCTTCTTTGAACCATACGCGAACGTGCAAACGAATTTCCCATTCCAGATACTTTTTCTTTTATTTGTTATCACTCCCTCCTCAAAAAGTTCAATCATGCTCTCTGTGAACATTTCAGTATGGACACCTAAATCCTTTTTTCCTTTTAAGAATTTTGCAACTGCATTCGGTATACCTCCAATACCAAGTTGCAATGTTGCACCGTCTTCTATGAGTTCAACTATATTTTCCGCAATCTTACGCTCAGAATCTGATGGTTCAAGTAGTTCTGCCTGAGGTAGTTCATAATCTACCTCGATTATGTAATCGACATCTGAGATATGAACTTGTGTATCACCATGCGTTCGCGGAGCATTGGGGTTAACTTCCAATACAACTAAATCGGCATGTTCAATAACATCCTTTTCATACACGACACTCGCGGACAATGTAAAAAAACCTTTCGAATCCATGGGTGAAGTAACCCCCACAAACATGTTTATCTTAGTAGTCTCTATAAGATTTGTTGCAGCCTGATGTAAATTATTTGGCACGTAGTAGGTATTTTTAGAAAGTTTTCTATTGTGTGGACCAAAGAACCATGAGTAGTTACTGAACTTTTGAAAGTGTTCAGGATTGGTACAATATTCGTATGGTTCTGTGTTCAAGCAAGTGAATATTTCAAGATTACTCGCTTTTGTACGATGTAGGTTTCTTTGAAAAACCTTTGGTTCCATTGGCGTCATACCAACAACTATTGTCCAATTGTCTTTTAAAATGGAAAGTACGTAGTCTATATCAACGAGCTTTTCTTTATAAAGCTTATCAACATTCATCGTGACACCTCCAAACCTCTGCATATGTATTCGTAAAGCTCAAAGAGAAAGCTTTGAATTTGTTCATCTTTTTCACCGTTTATGTGCCCTGTTAGAAGGTATTTTTCACCGGCATAATGTCCAAAACTCATCAACAAGAGAACTATGTAACTTATTTCTTCTTCTGCACTGTACGTCTTTTTTAAAACAAGCTGACCCTGTGCAACAGCTTTTTTTAAACTATTGATGTAAGGTTCATAGATAGAATTGTAATACTCTTTTGCGATGTTTCTGTCTACAGATTGACTTTCTCGAACAATTTTGTACATGTTGGAATGAACTTTGAAAAATTTCAAGAAAGCATACAGACCAGCTATTTCTTGGATAATGCGATTATGAGAGCTAAATTTTTCAACGGCAAGTTTTACGTTGTATCTTAAACCTTTACTGATCCATCTAACAAGTTCACGTAACACTTGTATTTTATTTTTAAAATACAGATAAAATGTTCCCACTGCTATTCCTGAAGCCTTAGCAATGTCATATACCAAGGTTTTCTCATATCCATACAGCCCGAACAAGCTCTCAGCACTTGCAAGTATTTGCTCTCTTTTCTCATCATCTTCCAAGACGTGTCTTAAAGGTGTAAAATCAAAAACACTTTCTGGGATTTTTTCTTCGCATTGAGCAATAGCACCATCTAAAATCAAAGTTATAAAGTGTTCGTAGTCTATATCAACTTCCAAAAGATCAAAAAACGCCACTATAAATTTTAGAGGTGACCAGAAATAAAAATGCCCAACATGAGTTAGTCCGAATTCTCTTGATACTTTCCTCAGTATATTTTCATACTCGTTTCTTAACCATTCAAACGAATATTCGTTTAAATGAACTATTTTCACAAAATCTGACCTTTCAAATGAAAAGTTTAAAAACTTTAATCCTACATCCTTGAGAGTATCTCCTCTTAAATTTGTTTCAAGTTCTGTAAAAAACTCTTCAGTTATCTCTCTAAATAATTCGTCTTTGTTTATGTAATATTGGTAGAATGCTCCTGTACTTAGATTTGCCAGTTTGGTAATCTGTGATACCGACACATCTGAAAAACTACGGGTACTAAACAATTGTATTGCTGAATTTTTTATCTTGCTCTTTGATTCAACACCATCAACTCTTTGCGGTATACGCTTTTGTGTTTTCTTTTTTGAATTACTTACTTTAGCTGAAAAATTATTTTCCAGATTACTACACCTCCGTTAAAATCGCGTTTCTTGGTCTATTAAAAGGATAAAGCAAAGTAGCAAAACCTTATAAACTAAACTCTAAATGCAACTGCAACTTGTTGGAAGCCAACACCTGAGGTTAAGAAGATAATAACTTTATCTTTAAGATCCGAGAGTCTCCCTTCATCGAATGCGTCATCGTATGCCATATATACACATGCAGAACCGGTGTAACCATATTTGTGCATTATCATGTGAGCTTTCTCTGTTGGTAACTGCATTGTTTCCATAACTTTTTCTATAGTTTTCTTTCTAACCTGTGTGAAGAATATCATGCCTATATCTTCCTTAGCAATATGGTATTTTTCTATCAATTTATTGATAAGCATAGGCCAACCTTCTTCATTGACTGTTGAAGGATATGCAGATCTCAGGTCTAATTTGTGCAAACCTCTTTCAAAACCTTGCAAATTCATTGTACCCGCTCCCATATAAATTCCCCAATTTTGCCACCAGCTTCCATCGGCTCTGGAAACACTACCTATGTAACCAGGTTTGTCTGATGCTGTTAGAACAATGGCACCAGCTCCGTCACTAAAAAGTGCTTCCCAAGAATATTTCCAACTGAGGAACTTCGTCATAGCGTAAGTACCAACAACGAGTACATTTTTGTAATCCCCCGTGGCTATATACCTTGCTGCTATGTCAAGTAATAAAGCACCATTAGCACAAGAGGCATTCACGTTAAATGCCAGCGGTTCAGCCTTATGTGCGCCAATTAAATATTGAACTCGAGGTGCATCTGGTGGAGATACAGATTCTGGTGTGTCAGTTCCGACTATGATTAAATCAAGCTCTTCGGGGTTCATCCCAATACGTTGAAGTGCCTTTTTCGAGGCTTGTGCTGCCATATAGGTTGGTGTTTCCCAATCTTCAGAAATGTGTCGATGGTTGATACCTATGACTTCAGAAAAATATGGATCGATAGTGAACATTGTTAGTTTTTCAAATTCAGCGTTACTCATAACTTTCTGAGGTACGTACATACCAGATGATATAATTTTTGCATACTTCATACATCTTCCTCCTTGTAAAATGTTAAAGATTGGAAAGATAGTATTACTGTTTGAGAAACATTTAATATGAATCATATTTCATATTACATATGAATCACCTTTCAGATTATATCACAATATACAATTTTGTTTAGCAGCCCGTATTTTGGCATAATCGTTGATGAAAAAGAAGAGGGCATGATTAATATAGGAATTTTTATTCTCATGCAGTCTATCACGGTTTGGCTTTTGATTAGAATATTTGATACAAAAAACCTGCGTCAAAATGAGACGCAGGTTTTTTGAAAGCACCAGAGTATTTCTATATCCCTAGGTAATTTTTGATGTTGCTTGATTCGTTGATTACCGGTATTATTTGACCATCTTTTGAAGTCATTATTATCACGATTCCAGGTCCATGTCCTGTTTTAAGACAGTTAGAGTGAACTACCACACCTATTGATATTGCACCAAGTTTATAACCTCCTGCGCCGTCACCATTATAATGATCTTCAATTGCTATTAAATCACCTATTCTAACTTTATTTAATCCAAGTTTCTTTACTTCATCTTTATCAAGTGTGTTCATGTCGTAATCTGTTGCTGCTGGATTACCTGCTCCAATCCCTGAACCTGTAAGATAGGCTGGAACTTTTGCTGTAACAGGTACATACAGTTTACTATCCTTTTCCTGAATTGGTATTTTTTCAAATAATTCTGGATCGATGTTAAAGAGCTTGATTTTTGGATAGTCTACTAACTCCAAACCTTGTCCGTAGGCTTTGATTTGTATTTTGTCTCCTATTACTAGTTTTTCTTTTTCTGGTAACCAGATGAGTATATGATCTATACCTCCATGCTTTCCGATAACATATCCTTTCATACCTTTACCATCACCAGAAACCACAATTGCTTCGTTTCCAATGCAAGCTAATGCCATACATGTGGGGTTGAGATCTTTATTGCTGTGTTTGGCACTGATGTCTGGTTCGATATGGTCTCCATGGATATCAAATGCGTTATCACCCAAACCAAAGTTGTAGGTTATTCCACCAACACCTGGGAGATAATGCGAGTTACCTTCTCCATCAACAACTGGCATGCGTACAATAGGATGTGCAACTTCAACAAGGATCGATAATTTGACAACTTTATCTTTGTTTGTCCTCAAGATTAAACATCTCCTTTCCTAAGTCTTTAAAATTAATTACCACTTTTCAAAATGTATTCTACTTTTGTCAACTTCTTCCAATGTGTGGAACGGCTTCTCTTCTGATGGATAGCCCATTCCAATTACACATAACACCCCAAAATTCGATGGTATTCCGAGGATCGTTTTAATTTCTTCTTCAACTGCCTTTCCATCATGGTATCTTTCGTGAGCATGTCCCCAGCAGCTACCAAGTCCAAAGTTAACAGCTAATAATTGGATATATGAAGCTACGATAGAGCTATCTGATATCCACGTGCCACTTTCTTGGTTTGCTGTCACCACTATGCATACTGGTGCAGTTTTCAAAAAAGAGAATGCACCTTCACGTGTTTTCATAATCTTTTTTATTGTATCTTTATTTTTTATAACTACAAGCTCAACAGGTTTCAAGTTTCTGCCACTTGGTGCTAAAAGCGAATATTTTACGATATTATATAATATTTCGTCAGGTATATCTTTTTCGGAGAATAAACGTATACTCCTTCTTTTTTGAACAACCTCCAAAATATCCAATGTAATCCCCCCTTTTTCGGTATATTAGAATGGTATACCACTTACAATATTAATTAAGTGAGGAGATGAACCTATACCAAAATAAATTATTCCGTTAAAATTAGGTGGTTGAAATCCATACAAATCCATCATTTGCAAAAACACACCAATGCTTGGATACAATTTGAAGCTACCAAGATACGTTTCTATGAAAAACTGTGAATAAAAACCATGAATGTTACCTGGGTTAGCAAGACCAAGTGTAACGCCAGAGTTTTTCAACAGTACTTGACCACCAAATAATTCAGCAGAATCTTTGAATAAAGTCAGTGCTAAGGAAACATCGTATTGAGTTTTTGATAGATCTGATAATTTTGTTGTTGTAAGAGCTAAGAAACTTGTGTCGTTGTTTAGTGCAAACAGTAGTGAGTTTTGTGTATAAAAACTATTCGGAGTCAAAAGCTGATCAAATTTGTCATTTGAAGAAACAATCCAGTTTGCAATTCTTACTGGTCTTGAGAAAAGGTTTGTAAATGTTAAAATGCCAAAGCTGACCGTTTTTGAATCTATGTAAGGTACGTCTAAACCACCTATTAAGCTGAAGACATTATCAAGTGTGTAATCTTTGCTTGACTTAAAATTAATACCACTGCGCAGATATACTGATGTGCTAGGTGAGATGTCAAAACTACCTAAAGTTAATTCTCCTAATAAACTATAATCATTAGTTGGATATATGTAGCTTGCTGAAAGACCCCAAAAGTCTTTTAGCGTAACAAAACCTACAAACTGCCTAAAACCAAGTATGGTAAAATCGAAAGAATTTGGTGTGCTTTGATAAACATCAAGTATGGGAGTTAGTGCAACAAATGTATCATTCTCAACGTTCGAAAAAGTAAAGATTATATACAGGTTATGTATGATACTCTCATTTTCCTGGACTTGAGAAGTATACATTGGAGCCCAAGTAACTGGTCTCAAAAATGTTCCAAATCTAAAGGCTAACTCATCACCTTTTTCATAATTGTGTTGTTTTATTGATATATTTGAAATAGGGGATTCGTTTGGCAGTTTATCTAATTCTTCCAGTTCTATTTTTTGCTTATAAATTCCCATACCGCCTGTCTTTCCGTAGGGCACATAACTGACATAGTATAGCTCATCCTTGTGTATGGTGAAGTCCGAAAGTAAGGTTTTGCTTGCAAGTTTGTAGAATTTGTTGTTATCTAAATTGTAATAATATGGTATTACATAATTTCCTTCTACTCTTGAGAAGAGTATACGTTTGCCATCAATCTTTACAAACGGACCTTTCATATTCCTATCTTTTATAAAAGCTACCTCATTGGCATTTTTATCTAGAACTACAATTTTGTTATCAATCGTCAAGAATACTATATAATCGTTGGAAACATCCATCGCTCTGATATAACCGTCGAAGGTGTACTCAAACTCACCATTAATTTGTTTGATTTTTGATTTCAATTTCTTCGTATCGTAATAACTTACGTAAATCTGACCATTTTTGACGCCGAAAGATGTTATGTACCCTGAGGCAACAAGTTTGTTTCTTGTTACGTCCCAAATCTTGTTTTCGTATTTGTCAAATGATAGTGAAGGAACAAGGGCGTATATTTTCCCACCATCGTACCTCACATCGTTTGCATTCAACGGTAAATCTTTTACAACTTTTAAATTCAAATCATCGATGAATAAGACTCCATTTTCAAATGAGCCTACATAGGATGTCGCAGCGCCGAATGATTGCCTTAGTATGGAAAGGTCTCTTCCGACTGAATCTACTCGCATTATGTATGAATTTCTCAATTGATAGATTAGTTTACCTTGTGAGTAATCAAGTTTAGTTAAATACATAATCCAATCTGTGTAAAGTTCATCAAATTTTTTGCCAAATGCAAACTCATATGGGTCCACGACCTCTTTATCAGGGTTTAATATCAATGGGACGGTTTCTGATGTCTTTGCAATAAATTTTTTCATCTTCTCAAGACCGTATGTGTCCACAAGGTATTTATAAAACCCTGCTGTGAAGTTGTAGTACAACAATCCACCACGGTAATCATCATACGGAACAATTTCCTTGTAACTGAAGGAGGGAAAATTTGGTAAAGAATAGTAGTACAAACCATTAGAGAAAAATGGATTGTTGAGTCTTCCGGAGGACAGTGAAAACGAGCTTTCTGCAAAAACTGTTGTTCCTTCGATAAATGGGCTACTAAGTTGAGGTAAGTATGGAAGTCCTGTTATCAAGCTTATAAATTTCGCTAGTTCGTCTTGATAGGAGAGATGACACATATGTGTGAATTCATGAATAATCAAATAAGTATACCAATCTTCCAAAGGTAGATGAAAATATGTGTAACCTTCTGGTGGCCATACGTATAGAACTATACTCTTGTGCAACAAAACCTGTGTATATCCATTGCTAATTGTTCCTTTGTCTTGAAGTATTATTGTGATCCTTCCAGGATCGTATCCAATAAGATTTATAACATCCGATCTGACGCTTTCAAATATGTTTCCAATCTTCACCGCAATGTCAAGATACCCTTCAGGATAAACGATATCCGCATGCTCAAAATGAAGTACGCCGGCTTGGACTATGGAGAAAATTGCTAGTAAAAAAATAACTATAGTCACCCTTTTCATGGAATATCTCCTCCTTTGATTTTTGGAAAGCTATTACAAAACTTTTGAGTTCAAATAACCAACCACTATATCGTTAAACTTAGGATATCTTCCAACGTTTATAGTATTCTCATTCAATCTTACAAGTAGTTCGTCGCCTAATAAGCCTATGATCTCCCCAGCCATAAAATTTTCACCTCTACCTATAACTCTGTGTTTTTCCTTTGCTTCGTCTAGAGAATCTGTATAAATTACCACACCCGATTTTATAATAGCAAAATCTGTTGCGTACTCTTCAAGCTCAAATATTTCATGTGAAGATACAAGGATTGTTCTACCTTCCTTAGCAGCATTTTTAATTAAATCCATGATTTCAAATCGAATGGTTGGATCCAAATGTTGTGTAGGTTCGTCTAAAATTAGTAAGCTTGAACCAGAAGATATTGCCAAGATTACAAAAAATAGTGTTTTCATACCTATTGAATATTCGTCAACTTTTTGAGCTAAGTTAAAACTGTATCTACTCATCAGTACGTCGAAAGTTCGTTTATTCCAATTTTTGTAAAGTGAAGCCCATAACTTTTCATAATCATTCGCTGTAAAATTTCTAAGGACCCTTCTATCTTCGGAGACAACGGCTATTTCTTTTTTTACATACGGTTTAAAGTGCTCACCAAATATAACAACTTCCCCACTGTCTTTTGAAATTACATCGAGTATACACTTTATTGTTGTTGTTTTTCCAGCACCGTTTGGTCCTATTAGCGCAAATATGCTTCCCTTTCTCACACAGAAAGATATATCGCTTAACACTTGTTTGTTTGTAAACCTTTTCGAAAGGTTTCGAACCTCAAGTACATTTTCGTCTTCTTCAATTATATAATTCGTATCCATCATTTTCTACCCCCTTTTTCAAAAGTTAAATACCCTATCAAGAGTAAGCCTAAGGAAAATATCAAAGAACTTACTGTATTTCCTTGACTAGATGGACTAATTGATCTGAAAACATTTGTATACGAGTCCCAAGATGACAAGATTGAATCAATTATCAAGAACAAAAAAGCAGCAGCAATTCCATCAATTCTAAGCATAGTCAGAGAAATTATTGCACCGTAATAACCAGATAGATATATCATACTACTTAGTAAATTAGTTAAAACAGAAGAGAAGTCTCTGTAAAATGGCAAACCTGCAAATGTAGTTAATAGCACCAAAAGAGTCATAAATCCAAATTCATACCAATACACCATCTTTCTTGTGAAAGGTAAGAATATCATTAATTCTATTCTGTTATGTCTTATGTCACTTATAATTGAAAAAAGCATGATGAAAAACAAACAGAACATTTTAACATTCTTATCTGGGAAGAGCATAAGAACGATGAAAAAAATTATGGTTCTAATTTTCTCCACAAACTGCTTTCTTAAATAAGCGTCAAAAAATCCAAAATGATCCTGTATGATAGAAAGAATGTTACTCATTTCGCCACACCTCCTCAATAAGTGCTATTGTTGTATAAAGATCTATATTTTTGTCTTTTAAGGATCTAACAAGCTTTTTAATACTCTCAATCACCATTTCCTGAACAGGTATGTTCTCCGAAATAAAGTATCCAATACCTTGTCTTGCTTCAACAATCCCTTCAAACTTAAGCCTTTCGAGTGCTTTAAGAATAGTATTTACATTTACATCAAATATATTTTGAAGTTCTCTTACAGGTGGTAATTGCATACCTTTACTCAACTGACCTGTCATTATTTTTGTTTTTATCTGATTAACTATCTGAAGATACGCAGGTACCCCACTGTGTTTATCAACTTTCTTAAAGTTGTTACAAAACATGTTATCAGGTATCTTCTCTATCATTTTCTCACTACCTTGACGCCATTGCTTTGAACATCAACAGAATTTTTTGATAGATTCTTGAATTCAAGAACACCTCCGACACCTTCAACATTTAGTTTGAAGTCCCTTTCTCCTAAGTAAACAAGAATACCATTTACTGCCGTGCCAGAGATGTCAAAACTGGTGCAATCTGAAACCCTCAAATTCAATCCTATACCAACACCACTGATTTTAACATCATCTGCATGACATGAACCTTTCAATTTCATCCCCACACTATCTAAGGAGAGTTTTTTTGATGAAAACTTTCCTTCAAATTCAATATTTGTGCCATCCACATCTATTTCTTTTGCAACAAATTCCCCATTCATTTCTACGGAAACGGCAGAAAACAATAAACTTAAGGCGCTTATTTTTCCAAGAGCTCTCAGATGCACCCCATTTATTTGAAGCCGTTCAACATTTCTATTTCCAATTTCGAAAACATACGTTGATTTCTTATCGCCTCCGTAAATTTCCGCAGCATCTCCAATTTTTTTAACAGAAAGGACTTTTGGATATTTTACTTTTGTTCCATTGACAAACGAGATAATGACTTCGCCTTTAACATCTATTTTCAAGTCTCTTGAAGCTGCCATTTCATCATCGAATTTATAGTACATACCTCTAGTTGGGAATTTCCAATCTTTTGCGATACTTTCGATAAATTCTGTAATAAAGTTGGTTTTTCCATTCTTTATCAGTTGCTCAATCAATGTAACTCCTGCAACGGGGATCAAAAAGATTAAAATAGCTAATACAATAAAACCCAACATACTTTTTGTGTAATGCTTTAACAAAAATCCAATACATACTATCGCACCGAAACTCGCAACAACTTTAATCGGAACATACGAAACAAAAATCCCAACGAGTCCTAAGGCTAAGCATGATGTAATTAAGATCACTACAACAAACGCCTTTTCCTTCACATCATTACTCATGCTATCCTCTCCTTCAAATAATCTCTTCCATTGTGTAGCAGCTTTCGTCCATCACACATTCCTTGATACTGTTTTATTTCTATATTGTTATATATATGTAGAACACCATAACAATATCACATCGCTTTGAAAAAGTCAAGTAAAGATTCAGAGACACAAATTGATAATATATTACTTTATATTTATAATTTAAATAAAATACCCTCCATAGGATGTGGAGGGTATGAGAAATTTGATTCTGATTTTCTTAGAATTTATTTTTCAATTTCTCTCTCTTTTTTCTGTATTCTAATATGGGTGCGTCACCCGGTATGAGATTTTCTCCCATTTTTAGTTCACTTTTCTTCGGAACCTGGGTTTCAACGACTCTTTTGTCTTGGTGTAAGACCTTCTTGTTGAAAGGCGTTCCCAAAAATGCAATTATTTTGTCGATTAGTCTTATTTTTGTAAGACCTACATAAAATCTCAGGTATATAGTTGTGTGTTGTTCATCTACAGGTGCAAATGCAGCGATAATTCTTATTCTTTCATCGATGTGATTTTGCCATACGTTTGGAAATTTAAATTCGAGATACACTTTGCTCTTTTCATTGACGCTAATTTCTTCGGCTTTCTTTGCCGGTGTTCCATCGTCTACTCTGTTGAATACGTAAAAGTAAAACAAAGTGTCATCAATCCATTTGACAAGAGGACCATCAACAACTGTTCTATTGCCCCTCCCTATGGTATTGTAATGTACAAAAGGAACGTGTACAGGATCAAGTTGGTTTTCAATTGCTCTTGAATAATGTACATTCCACGTTTCCCAAAACTCATAGTATGACAAATCGTCTGTTATATCATCAAAAAACTTCGGATCAGTTTTTGGTTCCTCATCACCATACCATAGCCAGATAAAGTTTGCATGTTCGTATGTTTTATAGCTACGAACTTTGAAATTTTCCGGAACTGGTGCAATTCTACCGTTTGCAGGGATTATTTTCACACGTCCTGTTGGGTCATACTCAAAACCATGGAATGGGCACATGATTCTTTCTCCATTATTAATGAGTCTTCCGTGGGATATAGAAGCCCCCCTATGGCAACATATATCCGAAATGCAATGGACTTTTCCGTTAAAATCTCTCCAAAGTGCCATTTTTTCACCAAAACGAGTAATACCAATCAATTTCCCCTTTTTAACTTGTTTTGATGATAAAACTACATACCACTGGTTTTTTATCACTTGATATACCCCCTTAAATAAACATTCTTGTTCTCTTCCTATACTGTAGATATTCCTCTCCGAACTCTTCTATGAGTTTCTTTTCCTCCAAAAATGCCCGATAAACAAATGCGATAGCGGGAAATACAAAGACAAAAATCGAAGACGGAATATGTTGAAAAACTAATGCAAGACCCAGGAAAGCCACTATTTCACCTGTGTAACTTGGATGTCGTATTTTACTGTATAACCCATTTGTCACAAGTTTCTTATCTTCGACAATGCCTATATCTGGTGTAAAATGTCTACCAAGCGTCATGATAGATAAGAAACGTATTACAACACCTATTGCAAGGATTATAGTACCAATGACTTGAAAAATTCCGAATTCTCTTGTCTTCCAGCTTTCCCTAAAATCTGAAGGAATAAGTGCTAAAATAATACCAAGAAAAATCAGAAATGTTATTATAAACTTACTTTTTCTTTCAAGAATTTTATGGTACCCGTTCTTTTTAAGCACGAGAACGTAAAAGTCTATGCTCCACCAAAGTATTACCACCACCCAAAATACTGCTCTCATCAAAATCCCCCCGAAACGTTTTATTTAATCATCTTTCAATTTTTTTAATTTCTTCTTTAGCTATTATAACATTTTCAGCGTGTGCCTTGGGAAATAATTTATGTGCTTCCATAGCCACAACTTTTTTGAACATTTCCAATGCTTTTTGCTTGTTATTCGTCTTTAAGTATAAATACCCCCAATTGAGGTATAAGCCAGAGTAGTCACCTATGTATTTTTGTGCTTCTTTGAAATATACATCACTTTTGTTATAGTCGTTAAAAGGCCAAGGTGGATTCATATATCTGATAGCAAATCCCATGTAAGCAAAACCTTTATATACATCTTCGTTTAGATACTTTATGGCTTTTGACATGTAATCATCAAAGTTGTTCAAAAGTGAAAGTTTTTGGAAAATATTAGCGTACTCAATAAGTCTTGATGTTGATATCGCGGCAATATAGTAAGCCTTTCCACTGTTTTGTTGCATGTTTATTACTTCCTGAGAAAGTGAAAGTGCTTTCTCAAAGTAGAATTTTCTTTCTTTTTCAGTTTTAAACAAATTTCCATATTCTAAATAACACTCAGCTAGTAGTACTTTGAAATCGTAGATGTGAGGATTGTTGATCTTCGTTAAGATATTCTCTAAGTTTTTTATCAACGCTGAAATCTCCTCAGCATTTTGATAAGCTCGGGCATTTAAAAACTTTTGATAAAAGTCATTGTAAATCTCTTGGTTTGCCAAGAGCACCGAGGAATAGAGTGACAGAGCTACTAAAAAAATTGACATTAAATGATGGTTTTTAACTTTCATTAATTCGCCTCCTTAAAGTTATAAATTTTTTCATTTCTGTTTTGTGTTTAAAGACTATTATCGCGAGGTTACCGAGATACAGTACTAATAAATCAAATCTACCACTTAAAACTTTCCACATCGTGTATATGAAAAGGACTAAAAATCCAACAAGAACTCTTAATGCATCCTCTTCTGGGGTTGTTTTTTGCTTGCCTTTAAGCTTGTTGATAATAGAAAAAATAGTAAATACAGCTCCAAGCAAGGTAGGGGCCTCCCACTTGGTTAGAACAGACCAAGCACCGAATGTAGTTGCTATGGCTTTTCCTCCTTTAAACTTCAGAAACGGAGAAAATGCATGACCAAGTACACCAAAGAGTGCTGCGATAGCTATCATACAGGAATTCAACTCGTTGACTGAATCTTTCCAAGCAAAAATTGCTGTGGGAAACACTCCTTTGAAGTAATCAAGTGCGAGTGCGGTGAATCCCCATTTGAGTCCTGCGACTCTCCATAAATTACTGGAGCCGGGATTACCATCTCTAATCTTTCTTAGATCAACACCTCGTATCCTCGCCAAGATGACAGAGTACATAATCGAACCTGATAAGAATTGAGATAGTATAAGTAAAGTGTAAAACAACCATTCAGACATCAATCTCTCGCCCCCTCCAAACCACTTTTCTAACAACAATGGTTCTATACAAAGAATAAAAGAAAACAATTAGGAAAAAAATAAAGTGTGCAGGATACAAGAGTGCATCGTACCATTTATAGTCGCCAATAGGTTTTGTCATTAAATACACCAGTAACGAAAAAATTAAATATCTTGCAATTGAATACCAAATTGGGAAAGAGAAATTCGAGAATGAGGAGTAATAACCTGAGATCCATAGAAAAGCCGAGGCGAAATTCAATATTCCACCGCTCATCGCACCTGAAGACATATTCTTAGAAAAACCTTCAAAGAGTTGTTTTATACCCCCCGGATACATACGAAATTTTACTATTCCGTTACCTATTAAGTTTGTTACCTTAATGCCCTTGCCAATGTACAGTTTTCCAAGTTTTATATCTTCCAAAACAGAATCTTTAACACTTTCATGGCCACCTGTGTATTCATAGTCTTTTCTGGAAGTTAAGATAATCGGTCCAAATACACCCGAAGGTTTCTTTGTGGGAAAACCAAACATATTGCTTGCGTAAACGACAATAAGGTTAAAGGTCAAGTTTAAATGTTCGTAGAATCTTTCAAATCTTTGATAAGGCCAAACTGAAATCAATCCTCCATATTTTTCGTACTCACCAATTAAAATCTCGAGTGTCTTTTCCGTTGGTTCTACGTCAGCATCCATGAAAAGTAATATATCACCGGAAGAATTCAAATACCCATTCCATATAGCCCATGATTTGCCAATCCAACCTTTGGGAGGATTATCTGTTAATTTTACCAACTTGACGTCATTAAAATTACTTGCTATTTCTGAAGTTTTGTCTGAAGAATTATCATCTACTACGATTATTTCATGAGCTGGAAAACTTTGGTTTTTCAACAAAGATAAAATCTTACCAATATTTTTCTCTTCATTCCTTGCAGGGATAATCACAGATACTTTCCAGTTGTTTAGTACTCTTTTTCCACTATCTTTCAATTTATTGATTGTTGCATATCTAAGATAAATGAAAGAAATGATAGCTGAAACAGTTAAAACAAGAACGTTTAATATCATAATATCCCCCTTTTTAAGTCAGCATCAATTATTTGGGTACGATCTGTGATTAATTATACCAAAAAATTGTTATCAATTCAAAAATTGACTTTGTGTAATTTTTATGTATAATTAGGTTAAACTAATTATTTGTTCATAAAACTTAAAGTAGGAAGGGATTTAGATGAAAAGTTTAGTTCGTAGCAGAACCTTAACTATACTTTTTTTCATTGTTCTTGCCGATATGATCGGCTTTGGGCTTGTAATACCTCTATTGCCATATTACGCGAAACAATTTCACGCAAGTGATTTTATAATAGGTCTTTTGTCGATGGTTTATCCACTTGGTCAAGTTTTTGCTGCACCTTTGATTGGTAGATTATCCGATAAATTTGGCAGAAAGATAGCACTTATTTTAAGTGTGGGAGGAACCTTTTTCTCACTTTTGCTTTTAGGATTTGCGAAGTCTTTAGTTTTAATATTTACTTCGCGGCTTGTCGATGGTTTAACTGGTGGAAATATAACAGTTGCTCAATCTTATATAAGTGATTTTACGGACGAAAAATCACGCTCCAAAGGTCTTGGGATAATTGGTGCAGCCTTTGGCTTAGGATTTATACTCGGTCCTGCCTTAGGTGGGTTTTTAAGCAGATGGGGATTATCTGTACCAGCGTTTTTTGCAGCTGGATTATCTTTTGTAAATCTTATGAACATAATCTTCTTGCTTCCAGATTCAAAACCATCACTTAACCCAAAACAAGTGTCATATACATTTGAAGAACTGAAAAAAACATTTTCACAAAAAACTGTTTTAAATTTGCTTTTAACAAAGTTTTTTTATTCCTTGGGTTTTACGATGTTTGAATCTTCCTTTGCGCTTTTTTCAATGCGAAGATTTAACCTTGCTATTTCTCAAACAAGCTTTATCTTGACTTATTTAGGTATTATAATCGTGACTGTGCAAGGTTTTTTGGTTGGAAAAATCAGTAAAAAGTTTACTGAATACAAATTAGTAAAATTTTTATTTCCTATATCTACAGTATTATTAAGTATTTACTCTTTCTCAAGAAATATACCAACTTTATTGATTATTTTAACACCACTTTCAATTTCTTCTGCTTTAGTTGGTGTTTCATTAACCTCTCTTTCCACAAAGGTAGTTTCTAAAGATCGATTGGGTGGAACACTTGGAATATTTAACTCAGTTGATAGTTTAACCAGAATATTCAGTCCTTTGTTTGGTGCAATCGTTATACAATTTTTTGGTCCGAATTATTTGGGAATAGTCATAGGTACTTTTTTAGCTATAGGTTATTTAGTATTTTCTTTCAAATTCAGTAGTAACTTTGTTAAAAGTAAAGAAATTGTGCCGGAGTCAAATTAATTTTATAAAGGAGGAGATCATGGAGAAAAAGGTAGTTTTATTGCATAACTTTGAAGAACAAGACATCCTGAGAGTTATGAAACTACTCAAAGAGGCATTTAATGAAGAGATAATATTTGCAACTACCACACCCACCAGCCTTAAATGGACTGTAGAGACATTATTAATGGAACTCAACAAAGAACACGAAGAATTCAAAAAGCTAAAAGAATGACGACAAATAAAGAACCAAAGCGGGTATTTAACCCGCTTTGGTTCGTTTTTGGATTTTAATCAGTATGCAAGAGCCTTGTATGCATCTATTAATCCATAACCAACATATTTGTTCCAACCAGATGAATAGGTGTAGCCGGGTATTTTATAAGCAGTCTGGATTAATCTTGATCTGATTGATTCGGGTGTAGTGTAACCTCTTGCATATAACATAGCAGCGACAGCTGCTACGTGTGGAGTTGCCATTGAAGTGCCTTGCATGAACATGTAAGTATCCTTATTTGTAGGTGTCCACGTAGTACTTAATACGCCATCGGCATAGCCATCGCCATTTTGGTCAACACTTGTATCGCCACCTGGTGCTACTATATCAAGATAATGAGTAACGTTCATTTTTCGATATGGATCATAATATGTCGTATAATTATAGTTTGAATATGGAGCACGTTTGTTATCGTACCTTGTCGCACCAACTGCTATTGTTTCAACGTATGCTGCCGGATAAGATAAAGAAGATCTGTTTTCGTTTCCAGCTGCACAAACCATTGTAATATTCTTTGAGTATGCATATTTTACTGCATCCATAAGTACCTGCGCACCACTTCCGCCAAGACTCATGCTGATTATTTTTGCGCCGTTGTCTGCTGCCCACCTGATACCAGCTGCAACATTATCAAGCGTACCAGATCCATCAGCGCCCAACACTCTTATTGGCATAATTTTTATACCGTAACCACCCCAATTCACACCAGCTACTCCAAGGCTGTTGTTTGTAAGTGCTGCGATGGTCCCTATACAGTGTGTACCATGACTTGCATCTAGGGCAGGATCGGTAGGATTGTTGTCACCATCTACAAAATCTCTACCAGTTACAAAAATTCCTTGTAAATCTGGGTGTGTAAAGCTAACACCTGTATCTATAACAGCGACGACTACGTTTGCAGCTTTCATTATATCCCAAGCTTGTGGCAATTTAATGTTCACATAGTGCCATTGATATCTATAGTATGTATCGTTTGGTGTTGCTAAAGCTTTGTAAATGTAATTTTTGTCAACGGATTTGACTCCGGGTAAACCATAAAGAAGTTCTGGTTTTTCTGTTTTAACAGTCACTATCTGAATATCGGAAAAACTGTGCGTTCTTACGACTTGAACATCAGGTATACTCATTAATGCTTTGATGTTGTTTTCTGAAGTTTCAAGTTGCACGACATATTCTCCGGGTACATAATCTCCTTCGGTTCCAGAAGTTCCAATCTTGTCAAAAACTTCGAATCTTTCTTTTGGCTCAAACATCTTGGGTTCAAAGGAATTTGTACAACTGTACAGTACAAATAACGTGGCAACACTCAGTAAAATAAACGTTGAAAGCCTTTTCATCCCCTTTTCCCTCCTTGCAAAAAAGATTGATGAGTGTATTTTATAAAAAACAAAGGTTACATATCAATAGGATTAAGATAAATTTATGTAACATTTATATTTGTGTACTATGGCAAAACCATTTTGAAAGCTTCTTATTCGTTAACCTTTTTCATTATTGAATCTATTTTCTGATACAAATGTCCGAGAGAATTCCAGATTCTTTTGTATATTTTGTCGTAGTATTCTTTATAAATGTGGTGATTTTCATAATTGGGATAGAATGTCTTGGTAGTGTGGACCATATTTGTGATGGCTTCTTCAAAAGAGCTATAGCAACCCAATCCTACAAATCCAGCGATAGCTGCGCCGAGTGCAGATGTCTCGTTTGTTTGAACTTTGTATGTTGGGATCCCAAACATATCTGCTGTTATTTGAGCTATCTCGTCGCTGTTTGATCCTCCACCTGAAAGACCTATCTTCTTCACTCTTACTTTTGTCTTTCTTTGAATGTTTTCCAAACCCTCAAAAAGCGCATAATTTATACCTTCTATAATAGCTCTATAAATGTGGATCCTGGTGTGTTTGTCGGAAAATCCGATAATCGCACCTCTCGAAAATGGCTTATCGAGTCCCGCCGTCCATGTTGGTTGTAACATCAGCCCTTCACTTCCAATAGGTATGCTTTTCAATCTTTGATTCAGTAACGCTTCCACAGTAAGCCCTAGTTTTTGAGCTTCTTTCGTTTCAGCATGCGCAATTTCTTTCTTAAACCAAGAAATTAACCAATATCCCCTAAACACACCTATTTCTGGGTTATATCTTCCTGGTAATACAGACGGATAAGATGGCATAAACGGTATGGGTTCTATGTATTGGTCAACAGTTGTTTGTATCGTAGCCGTCGTGCCAAGGCTTATGCTTGCAATCTCCGGTGATATGCACCCAACCGCAAGTGTTTCACATTGTTTGTCAGCTCCAGCTGCAATGACTGGCAATCCTTGTTTCAGTCCTGTTTGTTCAGACGCTTGTTTGGTAATGTATCCTAAGATATTAGTTGGCTCAACAAGATTTGGAAGTTTCTCCCTTTCGACCCCGAAAAGTCGCCATTTGAAGTGTTTTGAATTGCTTATCCATTCTCTCTTCCTGTAGTCAAACGGTATATAACCTACTTGAGAAGCTTTTGAGTCAACAAAGTCACCTACAAGTTTGTATGTAAGATAACCCGATAGTAACAGGTACTTATGCACTTTCTTCCATAGTTCTAACTCATTTTGTTTTAAGTAATTAGCCTTACTTCTTCGCCATGCCATGTACGCCGCTTGTTTCATTCCAGTTAGTGAAAATGCTATGTGTTCGAGAAAAGTCAGATTGGGTTTACCTTTGGCTTCTCTTTCATCAAGCCAAATGAAAGCATCTCTTAATGGTTTACCTTCCTTATCCACAACAACAATTGTTGCTCGTTGAGTTGTCAAACTTAGAGCTTCAATTGTTTTGAAAATTTCCGGATATTTGTGCGATAACATATTTGTTGCCCGACAAAGAGCGTTCCAAAATACATCCGGTGACTGTTCTGCCCAGCCAATTTGCAATGAATAGTAGGGTTCAAATTCGAATCTTTGAAATGCTAAAATTTCACCCTTTTGTGAAAATATAATTGCACGTAGACTTTGTGTTCCACAATCTATAGCTAATATACTCAGTCGCCTTCCTCCTTTTAATTCATTTATCAAATTTCCTTTAGATACTATTTTATCACAACATTTGTCTTGCGTATCCTAAACTTTTAAAGGTTTCGGAGTGATGATATAATACTTTTAAATACTAATATCTCGGGGGGATGCGTTTTGAAGATTGGTGTTAGATTATTCGTACTTTTTGTCTTAAGTGGTATTGTTGTGACTTTTCTACTGTCTTGGATTATAGAGTTTTACAAGTATCAAGAGAGGCTTGTTTCAAAACAAGAACTGCAAACGATTTCGAATTATTTAGTAAAGGTAGTAAATGAGATGTATCCATCAAAATTTTCAACTGAGAAGTTAAAGGAATTTCAAAGCGCTTTAGAAACCATACAATCAACGAAAAAGATGAAATTTCTACCAATAGAAGCATTTGCACTGATTCAGCCAGCTCTGAATGTTTTAAAAGATCAAAATTTGCGTTTGTTCGTTCCGAATGAACCTGTATACAGTGTTCTTCCTTTTTCTGTTAGGGTTTTAGACAAGAAAGTTATAGTTACGTCAACGGCTACTGAGAAAATTCCTTGTGGAGCACAGGTACTTAGCATAAATAATATTACTGTTGATGATCTTATCGATGAATTATTAAGATTTACATCAGGTGAAACCTATGAAATCTCGGAACAACAGCTTGGTCAACTAATTCAACTTGCTCCTGAATTACTTTGGAAAAAAAGAAGGTTTGTATGGATCTTTTACAATCAAGAAGACTACGATGTGAAATATATTATAGATGGAAAAACGCGTACAGAAAAGATAAAGACTGTAACTTTATTTAGTTACCCTGTTCTAAGTTCAAAGTATCAAGCGTTACCTTCTGAAGCTCCATATCACTTTGAAAGGGAAGGTGATATTGGAGTACTGAAAATACGGACATTTTCATTGTCGGGTACTGTGTATAACAAATTTAGGGAATTCCTTGATAATCTTTTTGTGTACAACAAAGATGTTAAGAAAATAATAATAGATGTTCGTGGTTCGTCTGTAAGGGACTTTACTGTGTTTAAAGAAGTATTTGAACATTTCATAGATAAAAAAATAGCTGTCCTTAGAAACGTATCTCTGATTAATACGGCTTACATTTTAAGAACTCTCGAAAAATATGGTATTGAATACAAAAAATCAACTGGAGAGGTACTAACAACAAAATATTCCTACGAATTTAAACCAAGAGAACCGTATTCATCTGCACAAATATGGGTACTCTTTGACAAATACACATCCCATGCAGCGTTAGATTTTGTGTATATTTTTAAGAAACTTTATCCAGGGCGAACAATTGGTGAAAAGACGATAGGATTGATAAATCATACAACTGATGTGGTTTATCAGTACTTTGACAATATAAGAACTTCACTTTCCTATCCGACAGCGAAGTTTTCAGATGAAGATGGTGAGAATCCAATCACAGCAGACATTGAACTTAATATTTCAACACAAGATAGATTAAATCAATTATTTGGATTAGAAGATATAGTGTTAAAAAGGGTAATAGAAATAGTGCAAAAAAGATAGCAAAAAAGTGGTCAGTTGATGACCACTTTTATTTTTTCAAATTCAGCTGTAAAAAAACTATCCTAAGAATTTTCTAAGATGTGCTGCTCTTAAAATTTTTTCTTGTAGACCGGTTTCAGTTCTTTCTTCTATCTGCTTTAAGATTGCCTTTGAAATACTTACATGTTCAAGATCTTGCTCGTATCCTTGGAAATTTTGCATTATGAACTCTTTCAATTCCTTAGGTATATATTTACTTTCAATATCACAGTATCTCAGTGAATCCATTATATCCTCCTCAAAGTTTACGTAAATTGTCTTCAAGAACCTCAATTCTTCCTTATTTAAAGCATTCAATCCAAGTAATTCAGGTGGAAAACCAATTGAATAAAGAGCTGCTGTAAAACTTATCACTCGTGGTAATTTTATTCCATCTACCTCTCTAGAGTATCCAAATAATCCCGTGTGCAATTTTCTTCGTCTTCTTCTTGGAACATGTTTTGCGACCTCGTTAATTATTCCAAACAGTTCTTTTAATTGTCTTTTGTATTCCTGTATGTATTTGGTCATTATCTCAATTGCCATATTTTCGTCTACTTGCTGTGGTAGCCCTCTTGGACGTGTCCTCAATTTCTTAATAGCTTCCCTTACCTCGTCAGGACTGTTGTCGTATTTGAAGGCTGACTGAATAGTAAATGTTTGCACACTTGGATACTCTTTAAGAACACGTTCAACAGTAGAAGGTTTTAAGTTACCTCTAAATGGTGCAGAACCAACACCAATAATTGGATAAATCTCTATGCCTATTTCTTCAGAAAGTTTGTACATTCTTTGAAGAGCAATTTTATTAAGCAAAACAGCGGTTATGAAGCCATAGTTCATAGCAGGGTCCGAACGTGCAAAGAAAACTCTTAAATAAGGCACATTTTTGTCCTTTATGTACTCTTTCAGTATTTCATCAGCATTCAGAATGTGTTCGTAATCTTCAAACAGCGGAATTACGTTTATGTAAGCCGGTTTGAATTCGCCTATCCACTCAGAAATTGTTGTTTCTTCGTTTCTGAATTTCATATGCTCTTTACCTACAACAAAATCATGATAATACCAGTAAATCCTACTTAGGCATTTGTGAGATGTTGTCATTGGCAATATCACTTCAAAGATAGGTGCTATATCCTGACCGTAGAAAAGCTTTGCTGTATCATAAGATCTTGGTATACTTTCCAAAGTTTCAAGCAGTATTTTTGCTTCATCTTTCTCAACGCTTGGGTTTGGTACGCGTAAAGTTATAAAGATGTCTCTACCCACAACCTTCTCCGAAAAAAAATATTCGTATCTTGTCAAGAGTTTTTTCACCACGTAATCGTCAACTTCCTTACCTTCACAGTCCCACATCTGTTCATCACAACCAAGATGAGAAAAGGCATAGTAAGCCTCCGTAATCTCATCTTCCCCGGCAAGCTCCGGATTTTCAGCGAAAAATGGTGTGTTCACATTGTCAGGATGCTGGGTACTCATGCATCTTGGTATTTTTCTTTCCAAAATCATCCCCCCTTTGGCTTTTTAAAGTAATAAACAATTTTAGTCATAGCTTACTCTAAGTACAATTATACACGCTTTCTCAAGAAAAATCAATCTTTAAATAACATTATCAAGAATTAGATTAAGGGTTGGAGTTAATATGCATTTTTTCTCGCTTAATGTCAAAATTACGATTTTTAGTGGTTCAACCCCCAAAGTTTGAATCGAAAAACAAAAAAATGTGGTCCTTTTAGACCACATTTAAAACTTTTTCGAAGGCTGTTATCTCTATGTGTGATAAGTATTTGACTTATAATTGGTCCACGATAGTTTTGAATACTTCCAAAACGTTTGGGTCAAAATGTTGAGGATTTACCCTTCCGTCACCTTCAAATATTATTCTGAGAGCTTCTTGCTTTGAAAAAGCTCGTTTATAGGGCCTTTCAGAGGTTAAAGCGTCGTAAACATCAGCGATCTTTACAATTCTTGCTTCGATTGGTATTTCTTCTCCTTTCAAACCATAAGGATAACCGGTACCATCGTAATTTTCATGATGATACACTGCGATATTCAAAGCTGTTTGGAATCTTGGATGACTAAGTATCTTTTGTGCGTAAATCGTATGTTTTTTCATCTCTTCCCACTCAGCTGGTGATAAAGCACCGGGCTTGTTCAGTATTTCTTTGGGTATAAAGATCTTTCCAATGTCGTGAAGTATAGAGTAAGAAACTATTTCTTCTCTAAGCTTTGCGTCTTCTACAATTTTTTCAGCTATCTTTTCTACGATAAATCTCACTCTTGTTAGATGTTTTCCGGTCCCCTCTTCAAAACCTTCTACTACGTATGCTAGCTTCATGGAAAAATCAAAAAATGCCTCTTGGATTTCTTTGTGAAGCATCTGGATCTCTTGATAACTTGCTTCAAGTTCTTCATTTGCAGCTGTTATTTCTTCGATATTAGCATTGATAACTTCAGAAAGGTTTGAAAAAGTTTTTAGTGTGTCTTCTATTTCAATTATTGAAGACGAAAATTCACCGCTAAAAATACCTGTATTACCGTATTCGCTTATTGCATTCTCTATCTTCTCAACCTCGTTACTAATACTATTCGTAAGTGATCTCAAATACATTAATGTAGATACAAACAACACAATCGAAAGTACCACTGCCATTTCGACTATGATGAATAGTTTGTAAAAGTTTGTTCTAACGTATATTTCAATTACCTCATCGTAAACTTTTTCCTCAAACCAATGTTCACTTTTATATAACTTTTGATAACCACTCACTCTATTTTTTGGTGGGGCGTCGAAAACAGTTGAAATAGGCTTATCGTTGAAAAGTATACTCACCTGCTCGAGAAATATAGACAATCTATTTAGCGCAGCAAGATCCTCTTCATATATACTTGGATTGATAAGAGCACCCACTCTGAGAATATCTTCATTTTGCGTATATTTGTAAACATATATTCTTCTCAGACCAGTTGATGGTTCTGTTGCGTATATTTGGAAGTAGTGGCCTTTTTCTTTTAGATTTTCTTTTAATCCATTCCAAAAATCTTTGAGTTCACCTAAGTTTGAGTTTAATTCCGGTAAGTAACTTGTTTTGTATATAATTCCGTTTTTGTCTATCAAGTAGTAGTCAAGCCTTAAAAATTCATTACCAAAACGATCCCTATGAACAGAGTCGAGGATAGAAGTAACATCTTGGTTTGTGTAAAATGCGTTTTCAATTCTGTAAAGTGCGTAAAGAAAGTCGTCTTCATGAGCTTTTGTAAGTAATTGAGCTTTTTGGTTTATTATAGAAAACGTGTTTAAGACCCTAGTGGGCAAGCTTCTAAGCACACTTTTTTTGATTGAATTTACAAAATAAGTAGAGAATGAAACAAAAATTAAGATAAAAATAAGTACAAACAATAGTTGTCTTTTCAGGTAGTGCTTAACAACATACATTCGCAAGGAAATTTTCGTTTTTCTTTGCTTTTTTAATTTCCGTTCCATTTCTCATTCTCCTCGGTAGAATGTTCCATGTTATATTTTATCACAAAAACGATTGTTTAAAAAGATTAAAGGTTTTGGTCCAAACCTTCAGTTTGAAAGAGAATACAAAATACTTGTTTTATGTATCTTTTACACTTTAAACATTCTTACCATCCTGATAAGTTCTTCAACAACCTCTTGTAATTTTTGACTTTCTTTTGCCACTTGTGTTGATGAAATTTCGAGTTCAGATATGGAATACTTTGTCTTTTCCATCTCCGAAGACTGTGCTGTCAAAGTACGTGCAGAGGATTCAACTGCACTTGATATTTCTTCAGAAGCTGCACTTTGTTCTTGTGCTGCAGCTGCTACAGATTCTATCATTGAGGTAATTTTTTTGATTTGCTCTTCTATAATCTTCAATTCATTTTTAACTTGTTTGGCAAGTTTCGAGGATTGAGCGATGGATTCGACTGTTTTTTCTGTTCTTTGATTTACGTTCAATGCCTGATCTCTTATCTTTCCAAGAATTTGATTTATTTTCTGTGTTGCGTTTTTACTTTCTTCCGCAAGTTTTCTGATTTCATCGGCAACAACGGCAAATCCTCTACCGGCTTCCCCAGCCCTTGCAGCCTCTATAGCAGCATTTAGTGCAAGAAGATTTGTTTGCTCGGCTATACTATTAATAGTGTCGACTATCTCACCTATGTTGTTTGCATTTTCAGATAATTCTTGAACAATCTTAGCTGTTTGTTCTATTTCTTGATAACTGCTATCCACTTGTTTTGCTACACCTTCTACTGCGTTTACACCTCTTGTTACTGATTTAACTATTTCTTCTGATTTTGATGATAGTTCTTGGGATGAACGAGAAACGGTTTGGGATGACGCGGCGACTTCTTCAACACTTGAAGTTACTTCCTGTAAAGAAGCGCTGATGTTTTGTGAGTCAACAACAAGCTTTTCAAATGTTAAATTAACATTTTGAGCTACCGCTTGAAGCTCTTCAGACATTGCTGCTAAATCAGAGGAAGCTCTTTCAACAAGAGAAGAAGAGTTAGCAACCAAATTCAATAAATCTCTCAATTTTCTTACCATTTCGTTTATAGCATTGTTTATTTTTCCAAACTCATCGTTTCGCTTGACTGTCAACGAGATAGTGAAATCACCTGTAAAAATTTTTTCAATATCTTTGATAGCTTCCGATACCTCTTTTTGGTTTTTCTTTATCAATACAAAAACAAAAATGGTGATACCAATTACTATTACAACCGAAAGTAAAATTATTATCTGGACTATTCGATTCACAGACTTTTGGACATCTGTAATGTACAATCCCGTACCGACCATCCAACCGTATGGTTCGAACCAACGGGCATAACTGAGTTTAACCTCAACTTTTTTTGTATTTGGATTTTCCCAGTAATACTCCAAGATAGTATTTCCTTTGCGTTTTGCCTCATCTACCAACGTTTTCACAACGGCTGTACCTCTTTTATCAACGATGTCGCCACCGTATTTTCCCCACATTTCTGGTTTGTTCAATACTACGTTTTTGTAATCTTTATCCCAGATAAAGATATAATTATCACCTTCATACCGCCACCTTCCAATAGTTTTTCTCACTAATTCAACCACTTCTTCGGATTTTATAGCTCCTGATTTTTCCATCTCGTAAATTGCTTCAAGTTCATTGTAAGCTACATCGGTAAGATGTTTGACAGTTTCAAATTTCTTTTCTTTTATTATTTGACTCACCTGACTTTTGACAAAGATAATCAGACCTACAGATATCAAGACAACACTTAAGACCGAAATCAGGAAGAATTTACTGAATATGCTGCTGCCTGACTTCACAAAAAACACCTCCTAGTTTAAAATATTGCAAATTTAATTACCACGTAATTTAGTTATTAACGATAAGATTTAAATCAAATTTATGGAAAAATTTATTAACGATTTTTAACAGTGAATGGATTTTTCGTTAGCAAGGTTTTGTATGCATAAATTCAGATTGTTCCCAACTACTAAATTTTTGCTTATATAAGTAATTCTTTGAAAAATTTGACCATGAAATATCAGAAATTTTTTTGACAGTCTGAAAGTAATTTTCTAAAACTTTGAAAAAGTACTATTTTAGGCATTTATGAACTTAATCAACAATCACTCATCTTACGAAATGTAGTGACTTTATGCAAAATTATGTTAAACTTGGAATTGAGGAGGATTATTATGAGGAGAGAATTCTCAAAGGTTACATATCCAACGCCATATTGGGTTTACGAAAGTGTGATTTATGAAATCTTTCCAGACAGGTTTTTCATAGGGAAAGGAAAAGATGTATTTCAGAATGCAAGATTATACAAAAAGGGTATTCTAAGAAACTGGAATGATTCTCAGACAGTTTACGAAGACAAACAAAGTAATGTGTTTTACGGGGGCAATTTATGGGGGATTGCAGAAAAAGTTGACTATTTAAAAGAACTTGGAATTAATGTTGTATACTTAACACCAATTTTTTCTTCTCCTTCGAATCACAAGTATGATACTATAGACTATTTCAAAGTGGACGAACAGCTTGGTGGTTTAAGTGCTTTCAAGAAAATGATAGAAGTTTTCAAGAAAGCTAACATTAGACTTATACTTGATGGTGTTTTTAATCACGTTAGTGATAAGCACACTTGGTTTAAAAAAGCAAAAGCAGGCAACAAGGATTATATAAGTAGGTTCTCTATTTATGAAGATGGACACAGAGGTTGGTGGGGGTTCAAGAGTTTACCAGAACTTCGTCTAGAGGAAAATTCTGTTCAAAAGCACATTCGAGCTGTCATAGAATTTTACCTTGGATTAGGTGTCGATGGGTGGAGATTAGACTGTGGGCAAGATCTTGGACCGGTCAACAATGCTGTTTTTGCTTCAGTAGTTAAGAACTTTTCTATAGACAAGTACATTGTCAGTGAATTGTGGACATATCCCGATAGGTGGGATATGATTGATGGTATTATGAATTACCATTTTCGTGAGAGTGTCTTGAGTTACATTAATGGAGAATTGGATAACATAGGTAAAGTCTTAGAAAAGATGTATTGTAAGACCAAGAGTATTTATGGATGTTGGAATATGTTGGATAGTCATGATACACAAAGGCTTGCAAGCGTCATTCCAGATAAGAAGTTAAGAAAATTGGCAATACTGTTACAGTTTACTTTTCCCGGTGTGCCCGTTGTATATTACGGTACAGAAATAGGTATGGAAGGTGGAAACGATCCAGATTGCAGAAGGCCAATGATCTGGAACGAGAACAGCTGGGATGTCGAACTAATGAGTTTTTATAAAAAACTGATAAATCTTCGCAAAAGCAGTACTGGGTTGAAAATTGGAAAGTTTGAGTTAGTTAGAGAAGATCCATTAGTTTTCCTCAGGAAAACACCTTACGTTTTAGACGATATCATAGTTGCAGTTAATAAAGGTAAAGAAAAATCCATCGCTGTTTCAATTAGCGATGGACGGATTCTTGACAGAACAATCTTCATAGACTTGTTTACAAACGAACGTTTCAAAGTTACAAGTGGAATATTAAGATTCTCTATTCCCGAAAAAGGGTTTAGGGTTCTAAGAATACATAACGAGACAGTCAAAGGTTACGATCAATACAAACGTATCTTTTAAGTTTCTTGTAATCCTTTTAACGCTACGGTGTTTAAAAAGTTCCATGGTTTATTAAAATATGGTTGGAAGAAGAAATCGGAAAATGCAAGGTCTGTTATTGTCATTTGGTTTTGTATTGCTATTGATAGTGTATTTGCACTTTCTGTAACATCGGCTTTTGACATGACTTGACCACCAATAATTTGACCATTATCGGTTCTAAAGACTATTTTTACTAAGACGGCTTCGTATTCGGGCATGAATTCTGGTTTGTTATTTTCAATTGAGAATACACTTTTGGCTGGAATTCCCTTTTCTTTTGCCCAGGTTTCTGTTAGTCCGGTTGTTGCTACGTTGTAGGAAAAAACCTTTACACCGGACGTGCCTTGTGTTCCTTTGTATGGAATGTTGTTCTCGAAAAGATTGTATGCAGCTATTGTTCCCATTCTCACCGCGTTCGTTGCAAGTGGTATGTATTCGTACGATGCTAACGGATTGAACCAAACAGCTGCACTGTCACCTGCGGCAAAAATATTTGCTTCCGATGTATGCAAATATTTGTCAACTAATATCGCACCGTTTGGCAACATCTCTACCTTACCTTTGAACAAATCAGTATTTGGTTTAAATCCTACGGCAAGTATCACCAAGTCTGTATCATATGAATTTTTTTCGGTAATAACACGTTTAACTCTACCATCTTTGCCCTCAAATGCTACCACTTTTTCATTAAGCACCAACTTTACACCGTTTTCTGTTAACTCTCGCTCAAGTATATCCGTGAATTCAACATCAAGATATTTTGAGAGTATTCTGTCGGATATATCTATCAAAGTTACATCTTTTCCAGTATGCTTAAAAGCTTCTGCAAGTTCGACACCTATGTACCCTGCACCAACAATTGTAACTTTCTTTGCATGTTTTGAAGAATTAACGATATCTTTTGCATGATAGAAGTTTTTGGATAACTTTATACCCTCCAGCTCCACACCTTCTACGTTTGGAATAATGGGCCAAGAACCGGAACTTATGAGCATCTTATCGAAATTTTCTTTTATCACTTCTCCAGTTTCAAGGTTTTTTGCTATAATAAACTTTTGATCAACGTTTATGTCAACAACTTCATGTCTCATCTTAGTCCTAGCACCGATACTCGATAAAGATTCTGGAGAAGAGTAAAAAAGCTTCATAGGATCTTTTACAACCCCGCCAACATGTAGTGCAATACCACATGAGAGAAACGAAATGGTATCATTTCTTTCAAAAACTACTATATCAACATCATCTTTATACAACTTCTTTGCAGTCGTTACAAAGGCTGTTCCTGCATGTGTACATCCTATAACAACAACTTTCATTTTTACCAGCTCCTTTCCAGTTCTACAATGGAATATTGATAAGAAATTCACTTATATTTCTGTTTATATTATACTTAGTCTAACCAAATTTGTCAAGGATCAAATAATAAGCCCCATCTGTATGGGGCTTTGACTTTTTGGATTAGAAGTTTATATTGTAAACTTTTGAATATTTTTCTCTGATATAATTCATAAATGGTTCGGGTGTTGGTTCACATCCTGTAACTATTTTCATTAATTCTTTTGGCTCATAGATTCTGCCTTTGGAGTATATTTTTTCTCTTAGCCATACTTTTACAGGTTCAAAATCACCGTTTTCGACAAGATCTTCGAAGTTAACATCCTGTTTTAGTTTTTCATAAATTTGAGCTGCATATAAATTCCCAAGCGAGTAGGTTGGGAAATATCCAAATGAACCACCGTACCAGTGAGGATCTTGCATGCAGCCCAATGTATTGTTTGGTACTTTCAAACCGACGTATTTTTCGAATTTATCATTCCATATTTCTGGTATGTTACTTACCTTTATTTCACCATTTATCAAACCTCGCTCTATTTCGAATCTGATTATTATGTGGAGGTTATAAGTTATTTCATCTGCTTCTGTGCGTATGTAAGAGCGTTCAACTTGATTTACGATTCGCCAAAGGTCTTCTACACTATAACCGTTGAATTCAGGAAATTTCTCAATAAATTCTTTGTATATTCCTTTCCAAAAGGCAAGACTTCTTCCAAGTGTGTTCTCCCAAAAGCGTGATTGACTCTCGTCAAACCCATAAGATGCGCTCGAGCCAATTGGTAACCCATGAAATTCTTCGGGAATTGAGAGTGCATATAATGCGTGTCCGAATTCGTGCAAAGTGGAAAATATAGAATCTTTTACACTTTCTTCGATGTATCTTGTTGTTATTCTCACATCGTTGATTCCTACTGGATTTGTGAAAGGATGGGTTGATACGTCAAGACGACCTTTAGTTCTATCATATTTTAGATAATCTATTAGCCACTCATTAAAATCTTTTTGCCTTTTTATGTCAACTTTAATGTTAAGATCGTATTTTTTGTTATCTGAATTTTCTATTTTTTCTAGGACCTCGAATGTGAATTTTTTAAGTGGTTCGAAAATTTTTTCAAGTTCTTTTGCAGTCATTCCTGGTTCGAATAGATCTAAAAAAGCGTTGTATGGTTCTTCTTTGTATCCTATGAGTTCTGCTATTTTTTTGTTTAGTTCCACTATTTTTTCAAGATAAGATTCGACTTTCGAAAAATCTCCATTAGATTTTGCTTTTTGCCATTCTTGTTCCGATATTGCTGTAAGCTTCGATAATTCTTCGTACAATTCAGGTGGAATTTTTTTGTTTGTATCATAATCCTTTCTACCCACTCTTATAATCGCTTCTTCAATTTCGTTAGTTGGTTGTGCTTCTTCTAACATTTTACCAAGCGTATCGTCTGTTAATAATTTAAAGGTGTAAGTGCTCACTTCAGAAATCACAGCTGCACGGTATAAACCTGCATCTTTGGGCATGTATGTCTGCATGTCCCAATAAAGTAAAGATAAAGCACTTGAAAATCTTGCTGCCTTCTTGTAATAGTTTATAAGTTCTTTCACTAATAGCCCCCCTTTAATGTAGTTTGAAAAGTTTTTCCAAAAATCTTAGAAGTTTGGTTAAAACAAACTCTTTGTCTGTGTCAATAGGTTTGACTTTTATTGTGTAAGCACCTATTAGTTTTCCAAATAAAACGTCGGTAAAGATTTGGTCACCAATTACAACAACATTCTTTCTTGATTTTATTACTTTGGACAATTTTTTTAGGACTTTGAACGGAAATGGTTTCATCGCACGCCAAATTACAAATACATCTTCGTTTATAATCCTACGCTTGCCGTTTGATACGATCACGACGATCGCGCCTTTACTCTTTAAATATCTAAAGATTTCTTTAACGTGCTCAGGTATCATTTCAGATCTCCAAGTGTTAATCGTGTTGTCAAAGTCGAATAAAAAGACGTCTTTTCCAAGATCTATAAGTTTATCGAAATCTATGTCTTTTAAACTATCGACTTTTTGGTCTGGATTCAATTTAATCCCTCCGAAACTTCAACCTTCTAGGAACGGCATTATTGAAACGCTCAATTTACTTCGTACTAATTTTTTCACTTTCTGTACTGTGTTATCAACTTTTTTAAAGTTCACACCAACACGTTCTTCGATTTCTTTGTAGCTGTATCCATCAAGCCACAATTCAAAAATTTGTGTTTCTTCTTCATTTAAAATTGAAAGGATTTCTTCGTGTATCATACTTAGTATAGTTTGTCTCACGACGTTGGTATTGGTGGCGGTATCTTCTACAAAGTAGTCTATTTGCTCGTCTTCTACATCGTCGAATACCGAATCCATGCTTGTTGATTCGGAAAGCATTTTGTTTTTCTTTCTGTTTTGGTACGTGATGAATGTTTTTATCTCTGATTCTATACTTCTCCAAGCAAATGTAGTAAATGAGCTTTTACCTTCTTCATAATAGAATATGGCTTTTATCAGCCCAATTAAACCATTTTGTACAATGTCATCAAATTCTGCCCAAGGTGCATAAAATTGTGAGGCTATTCTCACAACCATAGGATAGTATTTTTCAATTATTAGATCAACGGCTTCACTTAAACCACTTTGCGCAAGCTCGACTAATTTTTCGACAGGTTTACTTCTCAAAGAGTACTTTATCATTTACATACCTCAACTTGTTATAATATCAGCTATAAAACCTATGTCTGGTACTATTAAATGTGGCTTGATTGGACTTTTTTCCGCCTGTTCTTTTGTAGCTTCCCCTGTCAAGACAAGTATGGTCCAAGTGCCTGCTTGTATGCCAGCTAATATATCCGTATAAAGCCGGTCACCCACCATGCAAGTTTCATTTGGTGTTATGTTGTAATGTCTCATTATCATTTCTAACAACTTCGGTTCAGGTTTGCCAAATGTTATGTTTGGATAAACTCCAGAAGCTTTTCTAATTACAGATGCTATTGCTCCAGCATCAGGAAGGGGACCTTCATCAGATGGACAGTTCAGATCTGGGTTTGTTACAACAAAAAGTGCACCTTCTGAAACGAACTTTGTAGCCTTCTTTATCTTTTCGTACGTCAAAGTCTTGTCAAATGTTACTACTACTATTGAGGGATCAGTTTCAACAACACTATGCCCAACGCGTTCAAATTCTTTCTTCATATCATCCGTGCCTACGAGGTAAACTTTACTTGGTCCAAATTCTTCAAGTAAGTACTCAGCGGTTGCTACACCTGCTGTGATAAATTGCTCTTTTTTTAGGTCAAAACCAATATTCTTAAATTCTTCAACGTAACTATCAATTGTCCTGTTTGAATTGTTTGTCAGAAAGATAAATTTTCTGCCAAGCTGATTCATAGTATCAACAAATTTTTTTGAACCTTCGAAAGGCTTTCCACTCAAATAAAATGTACCGTCAATATCAAGTATAAAAAGTGAGCATCTCTTTATTCTTTCAATTGCACCTTGTTTCAGTTCTAAGACATCTTTATACAGCTTTTCCAATGTTCACACCACCTTTTGAACAATGTTATCGTTCTATGGTCTAATTATATGTACATATTTATGCAACTGAATTAAAACTATAATTATTATACCATAACAAAATTCGTGTAAAATCGATTGTGCTCAACTCACTCAAAAGGAGGAGAAAAGATGACAAAAGCTTTTGTGGTTATGACACTTGCTCTACTATTATTCGCAGTTGTTTTATTTTCCGCAGATTCGCAAACAGTGCTTAGTATCGTTCCGCAACACAAAGAAGGGTTATTTGTCGAATTTGCAGCTATTGGTTTTTCTTTTGGAAATACGGAGGTATCTACACAACCGTTATTTGATTTGCTTGGATTGTTTAACGTAAGGTTTAGGAATTACTTATCGCCGACATTCGTATTAAACTCAGAAACATACTTATTTGATCCATTTTTTATCTCAAAAGCATATGCGGGTGAGCCTTATAATGAATCTGCTCAGGTTTATATTCTTTTCAACAGGAGCTATCTGCATAATAACCTTGTCTTTGGTTCGACTCTCTTTAAACCTTATGGAGAACTATTAAGCATTTTAGTTGGTAACTATAATTTTTCAGAATATGCTGGATCTACCATAGCGCGTGGATTCTTGAGTATTGGAGTTCTCCTTGGAAGAAACGTTGAGATATTCGGAACGGTTGAATCAGGCATAGCGTTAAATGTTTGGACGAGTCAAAATATCAGTCAAGAAGAATGGGAAACATTTATAAGCGAGTTAAGGGAAAAAACACTTTACGCATCTGTCAGAGCCGGACTCACTTGGTATTACGATAACTACTCAGGCTTGGAGGTTGGTTATAGAACCCTCGTCTACGGTAAAGATAGTCCATTAAGACTAATTCAAGGTTTCACTTTCACAGATTACATTTACAATGTCTACACTGCTATGCAGTATTCTGGAGAAAACGGACAAGTTATAAATATACCATTCATAACTACCGATTATTACCTGAGTTTTTCCACAAAGTTCTGAGTTTGTTCTTTTTAACACGAATATAGGATAATGAATTGACTTTACGGTTTTTTGAGAAAAACTTAAAGAAGGGACAAATTCGTTGAATATTTTCAAAAATCGAGCACTTTTGTGCTTGTGAAATTTTTACTTTTATGGTAGAATTTCACTGGACGCACTTTGTGGATTACAATATGGAGGTGGGTGGCCGATGGTAACTGTTTACATCAACGACAAACCTTACGAAGTTCAAGAAAATAAAACTGTTCTTGAAGTAGCTTGGGAGCTTGGCTACAAAATTCCAACACTCTGTCATCATCCGGAGCTTGAACCAATTGGTGCATGTAGAATATGCGTTGTAGAAATTGAAGGAGCAAGAACACTTCAGCCTGCTTGTACAACGAAGGTTTCAGATGGTATGAAGATTAGAACAAATACAGAAAGAGTTGAAAAAGCAGTAAAGTTCAATCTTTCTTTAATTATGGCAAACCATCCACATGAATGTATGTACTGTGAAGCTGATGGTAGATGTGAACTCCAAAAGTTAGTGCACACGTACGATATTGAGCCCATTTTTGGTGTGAATGTCGCTCTTGAAAAAGAAGTTGATGTCAGTAGTCCATCGATAAATAGGGACCTTTCAAAATGCATAAAATGTCAAAGATGTGTGAGGGTGTGTAGTGAAATACAAGGAATGAATATATATTCAATGGTGGATAGAGGTTATGAATCTTTACCAGAAACCGAATTTGGTATTCCCGTTTATGAAACAAATTGTATAAGTTGTGGTCAGTGTGCTTATTTATGTCCCGTTGGCGCAATATATGAAACACCAGATTGGAAAAAGGTACTCAAGATGCTTAACAACAAACAACCTGGAAAAATTTACGTGGCACAAACTGCACCTTCTGTACGTGTAGCAATAGGCGAAGAGTTGGGTATGGAACCAGGAACAATTAGTACCGGAAAAATGGTTGCTGCTCTGAGAAGATTAGGTTTTGATTACGTATTTGACACAAACTTCGCGGCTGATCTTACCATTATGGAAGAAGGTTACGAACTTATCCATAGATTGCAAAATGGTGGGAAGTTCCCAATGTTTACTTCTTGTTGCCCTGGCTGGGTAAATGAGATGGAAAAAGAATGGCCCGAATTGAAAGAGCACCTTTCCACAGCAAAATCACCTCAACAAATGATGAGCAGCGTTGTAAAGACTTATTTTGCCGAAAAGATTGGAGTGAAACCAGAGGATATAATAATGGTTTCAGTAATGCCATGTACAGCTAAGAAAGACGAAATTACAAGACCTCAACAGCTTGTTGACGGTATTAAAGTAACCGATTATGTAATTACAACGAGAGAACTTGGAAAATTAATAAAGCTCAAGGGGATTCCATTTGTGAATTTACCGGAAGAGCATTACGATAATCCACTTGGAACATCAACAGGTGCAGCAGCATTATTTGGTGTTACAGGTGGTGTTATGGAAGCAGCGCTTAGAACGGCATACGAAGTAGTCACAGGTGAAAGACTACCAAAGCTTGTCTTTGATTCTGTTAGAGGACTTGACGGAGTTAGGGAAGCAGAGATTAATCTAAAAGGTAAGAAGATAAAAGTAGCAATAGCGCACGGTATGGCAAATGTCAAAAAATTACTTGCTGAGATGAAAGAGGGAAAAAGGTATTACGACTTTGTCGAGATAATGGCATGTTACGGTGGTTGTATAGGTGGTGGCGGACAGCCAAAGAATCTTGATGCCGATATTCTCAAAAAACGCGCTTCAGCTATCTATAGCATAGACGAAATGAGTGTTCTGAGAAGATCACATGAAAATCCAGATATAATAAAACTTTACGAAGAATTCTTGGAAAAACCAAACAGCCACAAAGCTCACCATTTGCTGCACACGCACTACACAAACAGATCGAAAGCTGCAAGAAAGGCAAAGAAACAAGAAGAGAAAGTAAATTAATATGAAGATAAAACGGTGGGATATCCCACCGTTTTATTTAGCTGAAACAAGGTAACTAAAACTTCTTTGTTTTTGGAACATTTCATTCATAAATCATTCTAAAAGATAGAAAGGATACGGTAATACCGAGAGCCAAATAAGTTTAAACAAAATAACTATCCTTTAACACTTCCCATAGTTAATCCTTGTATAAAGTATCTTTGGAATATTACAAATACAATTATTGGTACTACCGCTGCTATTATAGACCCTGCAGCTATAATATTCCAGCTGCTAATCCACTGACCTTGTAAGGATGTCAAACCTATGGTAACTGTTTTCTTAACGTCGTTTTGTAGCAGAATCAAAGACCAAAGGTAATCGTTCCAAATCCAAGTAAATTCAAGTATTCCAAGTGCAGCAATGGCAGGTTTAAGTAAGGGAAGTATTATCTTCCAATAGATTGTAAAATCATTTGCTCCGTCTATCTTTGCTGCTTCAAAGAGGCTTACGGGAATTGTTATCATGAAATTTCTTAAAAAGAATGTGCAAAAACCAATCTGGAAAGCTATATGAAAGAGAATTACACCAATGAGCTTGTCATACAGCCCCACTTTGATTGAGAAACTGTACACTGGGATTAAAAGCATTTGGAATGGTATAAGCATTCCTGTTACAAAGAGTATTATCAAAAATCTTTTTAATTTGAAATCATACCATGAGAGAGCAAAGGCACTTAAACTTGACAAGAACAAAGCGCCAGCTGTTGACATTCCAGCAACAATAAGTGTATTCACAAAATATCGTGACATTCTACTTTCATACCAAGCTATTTTGAAATTTTCAAAATTCCATTTCGAGGGTGGAGTCCACACATTTGGGTTCATGAATATTTCATCCATACTTTTAAAGGCTGTGAAAAAAGTAATTAAAAAAGGAGTCATCCATAATATAACAACTATGGTTGACAGAACGTAGAAATTCATCTTTTTCAAGATGCTAAGTTGGTATTTACTCATTCTCTTTCCTCCCTCTTAAGTACATTCATAAGGTAAGCGATTATGAAAATGAGTGTTATAAGAAATTGTATGACTGCTATAGCTGAACCATAGCCCATTTTGTAATTATGAAACGCCTGAACGTACATATAGTTTGCCATGACACTTGATGAATAAAACGGTCCGCCACGTGTCATGACAAACACTATATCGAAAGCCCTCAGTGAGTCTATTATATTCACAGTTATAGCTATCACGGTTGCTGGTCTAAGCTCTGGTAATATGACATACCAAAACCTTTGAAGAGCATTAGCACCATCCACGTAGGCAGCTTCCACGTGTTCTTTTGACACACCTTGTAAACCAGCTAAAAATAATATCATCGCATAAGCAACTTGTCGCCACAAAGCGGCAGCTATTAAAGAAAATGTTACTATGTTTGGATCACTTAACCACGGTTTAGTCAGCTCTTCAAGTCCAATGAATCTCAAAAACGTGTTAAGTGCACCATTTCGTGGTTCAAGAATCCAGGACCATATTTGACCAATAACAACAAATGACAAGGTCATTGGTAAATAAACAAGTGATTTATACAATTTGTGACCAGGATATTTTTGATCCATCAGCATAGCAAAACCCAAACCAAGAGGGATGGAAATCAAAACAAATCCTACCATCCAGTAGAAGTTATTCTTTAAAGAGAGTAGAAAATAATAATCTTTGAAAAGTTCTACATAATTCTGAAAACCAATGAATCTATAACTTGGGGAGATACTATCCCAATCTGTGAAGCTGTACAAAAATGTTCTAAAAATCGGTATTATAACCCATATCAAATAAAAAGTAAGAGGAATGATTAAAAAGGCGTAAGGAACCCACCATCTTCTTTTCATGAGAAAACCTCCTATTAGTATCAAAAACATCGAATATTGCACATAATGTAGAAATAGGCTCATAAATCTAACTACAAAAGTCACACACTATGTGCGTTGTATTAATAAAACCCAGGGGCGACCCCTGGGCGCAGTAAATAAATATTATTTACCGTAGATCTTCTTTCTTGAGGCTTCGAGATTACTGAGTATTTTGTTAATATCAGATGGCTTTGTAAGGAACTGGATCATACCATTCATACCAACTTCAGCCATTTCTGGATTTGTATCTCTATCATAGAATTGAGATACTCCTGCTGTTTGTAGTATCATGTTAAAGCCTTTCTTTGCATGTTCATCTGGTGGTGTAACCTTTACATGCGCAGCAAGTCTACCAAGATCAGTAGCAAATTTCCTTTGTGCTTCTTCAGAAGCAATAAATTTGAGGAATTCTATAGCACCTTTCTTATTTTTTGCATTTGCAGGCATCATAAATCCATCAATTGGGGTTTCTTCATACAATGGTACCTTAGAATCGATAATTGGAAATCTGAAGAAATCAAGATCATTTTTGACATTTTCAGGAGCAACGTCTTTTATAAATTGTCCCATGTAGTACATTCCGGCTTCTCCTCTGAAAAGAAATTGAGCAGCCTCCTGCCATTCGTAAGAAGTGTGGTTGGGCAGCAAATAACCTCTGTCAATAAGTTGTTTCCAATAATTAAATACTTTTAATACTCTTGCATCATTATAAGGAATTTCACCAGCTGTCAGTTTAATATGAAAATCAAGACCGTTGATTCTTAAATTCAAGATGTCAAACCATCCTGCTGCTGTCCACGGAAATTTTGTACCGATTGTTATTGGAGTAATACCATTCTTTTTTAACGTTTCGCAAACACTTAAAAATTCGTCCCATGTCTTTGGCTCCTTAAGTCCGTACTTTTGGAAGACAGACTTTCTGTAGTAAACACCCCACCAGTACCAACTCTGTGGGACAAAGTACACTTTTCCTTTGTAAGAACATGTGCTTTCGAATGAGCCTGGGAAAAAGTCGGTGAACTTCTTGCCTGCAAAGATGTCTGATACTGGAGCAATTAAACCCTTTTCAGCAAAATACCTCATCCTTTCACCAGCAAACCATGTCACTACGTCTGGACCCTCTGAAGCAGCAAGCCACGTTCTCAAAAGAGTCTTAAAGTCTTCGTGTGCAAATGTATTTACAACTACTTCGTAGTTCGGATACTTTGCTTCAAACATTTTTACAAGTTCGGCGAATGTTTTTCGTGGTGCTGGATCACTCATGTAACTGTTGATGACTATCTTCTCTTTGGCAAACGTAAAAGCAGCCACCAAAATCATCAAAACCACCAGAAGTGCCCTTTTCATACTATACCCCTCCCTTTTCAAGATGAAGAATATCGTTACCGGTAACGTAACCGAAAATCTACAAAGATATTTTATCAAATTAGCAAAAGGAATCCGAGAACAATTTACAGTACTTTGGATTGATTTAATCATTTTTATTGAAGATATACAAAGAATTCTTTCAAAATCTCTTGCTTACTTTTTTTTATCTTCTTTTATTTTAAACTGTACTAATTCCAATATTTGATGCGTTTTTGAGATAAATATGGTATAATAAATTAGAGTAATGGAGGTGATTCATATGGGAGGTAAGTTGAGGCTTTTTGTTTTAATCTGTGCAATTGCCTTTTACACTTTGTTGTACTCAGGGCACTTGGATTCGTTTTTTCAACTTGGTAAGTATTCAGGAGAGTATCCTTTAATCTCAACAGCTACTCTCGAGAGAACCTCTGGGTGGATTTCTGTTGAGGGAGTTGTATATAACCTTGGAAACGTCAATCTGAAGAAACACGTGAATTTGTCGGAGGTTGATTCTAAGTTATTAACAAAAGACAAGGTAGTTGGTTTTTTATGTGTAACATTTAGTGAGTTGTCGAAAATGAACGGTAAAAATGCTCCTGTTATGGTTTCTGTAAACGGTATTGTGTATAATCTGTCAAACTCACGATCATGGGCAAATGGCATGCATAAAAATCAACATGTTGCTGGTCAGGATTTAACGTACGATATTTTAAAGCTTTCGCCTCATGGTGTTTCAAGGATAAGGAGTTTTCCAAGTTACGGAGTTCTTGTTTTTAGTCCTGATGAGTTAATTAAGTTTGATGGCAAGAGTACAAAGAAGATTTATCTGTCGGTTTATGGTGTGGTTTACGATGCCACGTATTCGAAAAAATTTGCAGGTGGTGAACATTACGGTCATCCTATGGGAGTGGATTTAACAAAAGAGATACTCTCTCTTGAAGGTCACGTTCAGCTATTGAATAAATTATTCCCTATAGGCCTTTTGGTTTTTGATGAAAAGAACGTCTCAAAATTTGATGGTAAAGACAATAAACCGTTCGTTTCTGTTGGTGATAAGGTTTACGATATATCAAGAAACTCACAAGGTGTTCAGCCAGGAAAAGTGTTTGTCGGGGAAGTTCGAAAGGAATGGCTTTTGGTTGGTTATAGGTTTAAATGACGGAAGCAGTAAATGAATGGGGTGACCTTATGGAGTTTTTTAGACTGCTTGGAAATTTGAGTGCGATTTTGTTGTTTTACCAAATTTCACTTTTTGTGTTAAGAAGGTTATATAAATATCTGCCAAAAAAGCCAAATTTCATTGTTCCTATTTTACAATTCCTTAAGAATTCTCATATCTACACCGGAGTTACACTACTTATAATTAGTTTAACACATGGAATATTTATGCTTCGAGCTTTAAAACTACACACAGGTTGGATTTTATGGTTTGGAATATTCTTATCCTTTCTTGGGTTCCTATTAAAAGGAAAAATAGGCAAAAAATGGGTTTTTGGGCATCGTATCTTAGGCTTTGTTTTGATAATTTTGTTTTTTGTCCATTATTTTTTCCCCTGGATATTTTAGTGAAAACTCTCCCTCCTAAGAAAGGAGGGAGAGTTTTTTGACATTGGGTAGATGATAAGGTATAATCTGTATATGATTTGTTTTCAGTTTTGACAAATTTGTGTAAACAATGGGAGGCTTTTTATGAGAGATTTTGAGAACAACGAAAGCTACAGCATAGGCGAAGAGATTGCCAATTCAGTGACACATGGAATAGGTGCGATTTTAGGTATAGCTGGTTTGGTTGTTTTGATTGTTTTCGGTGGACTTAGTAAAGATCCTTTGAAAATAACTTCGTTTGCGATCTATGGTGCATCTTTAATTATTATGTATTTGGCATCGACACTGTACCATTCCATCCAGCACAAAGCCGCTAAAAAGGTTTTGGAAATTATCGATCATTCAGCGATATACTTATTGATTGCTGGCACTTATACTCCTTTTACGTTGATTCCTCTGAAAGGTAGGATTGGATGGATAATTTTCACTATAGTATGGGCGCTTTCGATTGTTGGAGTTGTTCTGAAAGTTTTTTTTGTTAAGAAGTTTATGATTCTTTCAACAATTGTATATATAGCCCTCGGTTGGTTCATTGTGTTTGCCTTCAAACCTCTTGTAAATTCAGTCAGCAAGTTGACAATTTGGCTGCTTGTATTTGGTGGTCTTTCTTATACCCTTGGCACTATTTTTTACATATTCAGGAGATTGAGATACGGACATATGATATGGCATTTATTTGTCTTGTTTGGAAGTATTTTGCATTTTTTTGCTGTCTTTAGCATTGTAAATTAGTTGCTTTTAGGATAAGAAAAATTAGTTTAGCATTAGGAGGGAAGGTATGAGATTATCTTCTTTTCTTTTTAGTACTTTAGTCATTATCGTTTTATCTTCTAGTATATTTTCATCTCCTCAAGAAGAATTTAAGACCGAGTATTCTTTCGAAGTGTTTCTAAACTTCGAAAACGAGTATAATTTTAGTCAAGAAAACTTAAAAGATATTCGTTATGTTGTCAGTGTGTTTTCGGATGGAAAATTAGTTTCAAAACTTGAATCTTACAACCCTGTGTTCATTTTTAATTACAACGGACAACCGTCGAAAGTCTTGAAACTGGTTTGTGAGGCATACTTAAAAGGATTTTTAGTTTTGAAAGGTGAAACCGTACTAGGAGTTGAAGATATAACGGATAAAAAGAAGGTAGAAGTTAAACTTTCAAAAGTGTTTGGAAATGTTTTGATCACATTTGATGGATTTGATAAGGGTTTTTCACTAACCAACGAAGAGAATTTGATAGTATACTTTAATAATCTTACCTATAATTACCAATATTCCTTGAACTTGAAACTGCCTGTCGAACCTTTATATCTTCTATTGCCACCAGGTACGTGGGAGGTAAGTGTTGTAAAAATAAAAATATCTCAAGAAGTTACTCCTACAGAAATTAGTCATATAAGCGACACAAAAAATGATTCGGGAAAAGAAGAAACAATATTGTGCACAGAAAAGTTCGATGTGTTTGCGAATGTTTTATCTGGATTGTTAATTACAAAAGTTGATAACGATTTCTCTATTTTAAAAAATAGAGGATTATTTAGTAAGGTTGTTGCTGCTGATACTTCAAAAGGTTTGTTGCACTTTGAGAAAGAAGGGGTAATACCACTGGACCGTAGTGTTGAGATAAACGATAAGATAGTTGCTGATTGGTCTTCGATGATATATCCTGGACTAAGGAATGTTTACACATGGTTCAGTAATGGTAAGGTCTACAAGATAAAATTTCAGGAGAAATTTCCTGCTTTTGTAAGAATATTAATCAGTTCAAAGATGAACTCGGTAGGTGGCATGATATCGTATTTATTCGAAAGTGTCAGACTTGAATTTGACGCAGGTTTCAAAATATTTGTTTCTGGTCAAGATTTTCCTTTTTATAATCAGGTCTTCGATAGTGAACTTAAGAAGGGTTTTTGTGATGTTTACGAAGCAAACAATTCCATTTTTATAACAATCAGGACCGATAATTATGAGAATACCTTAGGTCCTTTTTCAAAGGATACAAGGTTATATTTTAAACCAACTTCTGAAAGTGCAAGCTTTATTATAAAGGGCCGAAACAACAAATACAAAGGTTCAATCGAAGTTGTCTATGTGAGTGCTAAAGGATTTGCTGTTATCAACGATATATTTATCGAGGAATACCTTTGTTCAGTTGTTTCCGGGGAAATGCCGTCATTCTATCACATTGAAGCGTTAAAAGCGCAGGCAATTGCTGCGAGAACTTACGCTGTTGAGAAGATACTTTCAGACAGGAGATACTATTCACTGGGCGCCAATTTAGACGACAGTATTAATTTCCAGGTGTACAATACTCAAAAAACTTCGGAAAACGCCATTCGCGCAGTTAAAGAAACGGCAGGACAGATTTTAATGTTCAACGGTAAACCGGTTGCGACGTTTTATTATGCTGTCTCTGGTGGATTCACACTTGATCCTGGTGATGTTTTTAATATGAGGCTAAGATACCTCAAATCTAAACCAATTTCTGTGTTTGACAATGTCCTTGAATTGATAAAGTCTGAGGGGGGAATTGATAACTTTTTGAAAATCTGGGATAAAGATGTTTTGGAGAGTATGGGTTTTGTTGAAGTAAGTAGTGCATTTTTCGGGTGGAAGGTTGTTTATTCTGTTGATGAAATTGTTCAAAGAATTAATCTTCTGAAAAATCCCGTGGTTATACCAAAAATATCAGTTAAAAATAACAATGAGTCAAACTCTCAAAACGATACAAAAGCCACAAACGTAACAACAGAAGCTTCTGTCTTGAGTTTAACAGAATCATCCTTTGTAACAACAGAAACAACATCAACAAACTCTCAACAGAATGAATACCTACCTATTCAAAAATTGTATGTTTCTAAACGTGGAGCTGGTGGAATTGTACTTGAAGTTAAAATAGAGTTTGATGATAAAGAAATAACGATATTCAAAGACGATGTAAAAAGGTTATTTTCACCTGCAAATAAGGCTATACAACTTTTCAACAATTCAACCCGTAACGATTTAACATCTTTACCAAGTATGGTATTTACAACAGAATTAACAAAAAATACTGATGGAAAGGCTCAGATAATCCTTTATGGACGTGGATACGGTCACGGTGTTGGTATGAGCCAAGTAGCTGCAAACAACTTTGCGCGTAAGTATAACTGGGAATACACGAAAATACTTTCGTTTTTTTACGAAGGTACACAGCTATGGAATATTTTGGAGTATTTTTGAAAGTAAATACTCAGATTAGCTTTAGAGTTTTCTTTGCATTTCGTATTGTGTGAAGATGTGTTTGAAACTTAGAAATGTCAAAGCCTTATGAAGTATATCATCTTCCGGAACACAAACAACACTTATGAGTTTCGGATTAAGTTGAGTTGTGATGTAATCGACAGCAATTTGACATATTGTGTACCAGTCTTCTATCTTTGCTGACTTTGTAGCAAGATCGACTATAAAAGCACTGTTATCTTCGTTTTTTCCCCAAACAAGATAACCTTCCACATTCGAGGTGTGAAATCTAACATAGTTATATCTACCATTTGCTAAAAGAAGTGTTATTGGTTCCCTTTGCCAATTTACTTTTCTTTGAAGCTGCAATTCGTTATTCAGAGATACTGAGTATACGTACTTGCAATCAGTTATTATATGAGAGTAGTTAATATTTACCTCATACGGGTTCTCAAGTATAAACGTATGAAGTTCTCGCACTTTTCTAAAACCATTTTTATCGTAAAATTTAACAGCCCTCTCATCGGAAGCTGCAACTTCAAGGAATATTTGCTCTACGTTTTTGAGTTTCAGATGATGAAATGTATGTTTTAAAATCCTTTCTGCTAATCCTTTTCCACGTTCACTTTCAACAACTCCCATAGCATCTATACGCGCCCTTTTTCCTCTAACTGCATTGAGTATAAACCCAACAGGTTCATTTTTCTTAATGAAAACAAACGAATCGGCAAAAGATACAGAATTTTCTCTTGCATCCATTTTAAAATTCAGAACATTCCAATTTATTGGAAGTACATAGTCAGCGAAAATTTTGTTCACTAACTCTACAAAATCAATTAAAGAGTATTCAGACAAAGTAACAATTCTTTCTTCAAACATAAATTTCCCCCCTAAGAAAGCATTTTATTTCAAAGCATCTATTATAGACTTTGCAAGGTTTTCGTCGCCGATACCTATTGCTGCGACTTGTTTTAATCCTACTGCTTTAGATAGAACTGTCTTTTCACACAGTTCAAACAAATTGACTTTATTAATTTCACATCTTATTTTTAAGTCTTTTTTTACACGTTGACCAGTATCTGTTGCGATAATTATTACCTTAGTTTTAATACGTGGATCAGTTATATAATCTCGTAACATGTCCTTGCCATAAACTATTTTATTCGATTTTGCTGCAAAACCAAGGTAGGATAAGATTTTTTTCAGCTTTTGTTCGTCAATCATAGGCTTATCAATCACTCTTCCACACCTCTTTGGCTGTTACTCTTTGATTGGTAAGTTGGACATTTACAAATTTTGAGAACTTATTTCATCGCTTGTTACACAAGCATAAGCGTTATGCGCATGTATAGATTCAAAGCTTTCAACCTCTATTTTGTACCAAACAATTTTATCATGCATTTTAAGCTTTACAGCAACGTCCCTGGCAACGTCTTCTACAAACTTTGGGTTGTCATAAGCTTTTTCTGTTAGATATTTTTCATCAGGTCTTTTCAAAAGAGTGAATATTGGTGCACTGGCACTTTCCTCAACAATGTTTACAATGTCCTCAAACCATACCATTTCTTTGCTTTTAAATGTAACTTTACATACTGCTCGTTGATTATGTGCACCGTATCTACTGATTTCTCTTGAACATGGGCAAAGTGTATGTATTGGAATACTTACAGAAGATGAGAAATCAAGATGATCATTGTAAATTTCTGCTTCGAAAGCGCAAGTATATTCAAGATAGCTTTCAATATTTGTTATAGGAGCCTTCTTTAGTATAAAATACGGAAATTCCAGCTCGATAACAGCTCTTTTAGCGTTGAGAACTTTTTTCAAACTATTCAATATTTCTCTTATTTTTTTCGGATTTATTTCCAAATGATATTCATTTAAAACCTCAATGAACCTACTCATATGTGTGCCTCGATAATTTTCAGGAAGATCGACAAACATATTCAGTGTGGCTATGGTGTGCTGGTTACCGTTTGTTTTATCAAGCACAACTACTGGGTATTTCAAATTCTTGACTCCTACTCTTTTGAGATAGATATTCCTTCCGTCAAGTTGATTTTGAACATCTACAAGCATCTTGCATAACCTCCAAGGTAACAACAAAGTTGGTTTAGTGGTTCATCTCAAGCTTTTTGAATTTTGCTCCGATAATATTTTATCTATTTGTTTTTTTAAATCTTCACTGGAAATTTCTTTCAAAATTAGCAGCGATTCTTTTCTGTAGATGGAATATTGAAAATTATCTAAGAAAGACGACAAAAACAATTTGGCGCTTTCAAGTTCTCCAATTCTGTACAAAGACATACCTAAATAAAAATAAATTTCATCCATCCATGGATTTTCAGAATCTTTTATCTCTCTCAACAAACTGGCAGACTCAGCGTAATTTCCTTCTCTGTAGGATATCTTCGCTTTGTCAAGTTTTGATCTTATTTCACTCATTAATCTTTTTGAAAGAAGCCAATCTAATTCTTTCAAATCATTTTGTTTTACAAAATCGGTAAATTCTTTGCTTTCTAGCAAGTACAGTTCATAAGCTTTCACAACCTTTCTAAGTCTTGTCAGTTGGTTAAACTGATTAACATTGTAAAAGTATGTAAAGATGAACATTAAAGCAAATAAGGTTGTAAATATCAAAAGTATCTTTTCAAACTTTGTCTTTTTCACACTATGTCACCCTTTTTGATACAACGAGTTTTCAAAAATCTTTTTCAATCCTTTTCTACAAACTTACCGTTTACAACCTGGAAGAGCCTTATTTTTCTGTTCATACTGTTATTTGAAAAGGTATGCCTTCCAGTTTTTGTCTCCACCACACAGTGTTTCAAAAATCTCCTGAACTGATCAGCAGATAAGAACCTATGTTTGGAAAGAAAGTCAGCTACCTCACTTATCAGTTCTACTTCTGGGTTTTCAAGGTAAGGCATTGGGTAAACTAAGTAAGTACCTTCAACAGAATTACCACCATAACTTAGGTAATCTGCAGACATAACACTTTCGGTACCTATTATCCTTATTGTTGGATTTGAAGATTTGAGAATCTTAACACAATCGACTGCATCCCTCGAGAAAATAGTCATAACGACAGAGTCGTAATCTTTCAAATTCAAACTCTTCAATGAATTTTCGTTATAGTAGTAAACATTCGTACCCTTAAACGTTTTTAAAAGTTCCATGAACTCGTCACTGTATTGCCTGTTTTTAGGATCTGATATTAGCAATAAATTCTTGGTCTCAAGATCTTCGAGTAATTCCCTTATACGACTGATTATAAGACTGTTTGATGGCGTAAAGGAAAATATGTAATTAGTGCTAAGTAATTTCGAAGAAGAAATCGTTGCAGAAACAGCTACCATATTCAAACTTTTTAAAAACGATAGTGCATTTTCACCTTCCGCAGATGTTGGTGGTCCGAGTATTATTTTTACTCCTCTTGAAGAAAACAACTTAAACGCTTCGTTCATTTTAGTAGAATCAGAAGCTAAAAAGTTCAGATCGCTACGATTGTTGTGCAAAAATTCCTTTGACTGAGTTGCCGGATTGTACAAGAACCCGACATATTTCGACGAGTACTCGTGCCAAAAAATAGCAATTCCAAACATTAAAAATACTGTTATGAAAAGACGGTTCACCGAAATCACCCCAGCAAAGGTTTTTGGTATAATTGGTCTGAACAATGGATTAAAATCCACTAAAAATTCTTATATCATCTGTAATTAAGTAATCTATACAATGTTGTATAGATTTTATGGCTTCCTTTGAATTAACTGTCCAAAAGACTATTTTTATCCCCATATTTTTGAGTTTTTCTACAATTTTCTCAATGATCTCAGGTTCTTGCTCATAAGCTATTATAGGTAAATGTGCACTGTAGGTGTTGAAAGTAAATAAGTTAAAAAATTCTTCCTCAGACATGTTTGAATGCTCTTTACTGAAAAGATAACCGAACTTTAAGTTTGGATACATTTGTTTGAGCTGGTCTATAAGTCTGTGATTGAATGAGCTGTATATTACCTCTCCTTCGTAGTCTTTTGAAAGTTCAACTGCCAGTTCCCCAGCCTCGTAATCTTTTATTTCCAAGTTGAGGCACTTATATTTCGGAACAACTTCAAGAAATTCCTCTAATGTTGGGACTTTTAAACCATCCGAGGAAAATTTCCTCAAATCACTCAATTCCAGATCCTTGATTCTAATGTCCTCACCACAGAAACTTTTCAAAGTTTCGTCATGTATCAAAACAATTTTACCATCCTTAGTAATTCTAAGATCTGTCTCAATTCCATCGGCTCCAAGCTCAAATGCCTTAAGTAAGGAAGGTATTGTATTTTCTTTTAGTAGAACCGGTACGCCGCGATGTCCCAAGAGCTTCATCTGTATCTATCTCCTTTGAGTAATTTTAGGTTTTCAAAATAGATTATATCATAAATTTTCTTGAAAAAAACAAACCCCGATACAATCTTTCTTTTGTATCGGGGTCTTTGTTTTAAGAAATTGAATTTAAACTTAACTTCTTTGCTTGATAGCTTCAATTACATCTTGAACTGTTTTGATTTTAGAAAGGTCCTGATCACTTATCTTTACACCAAACTCATCTTCAAATGCCATAACCAAGTCTACTATGTCAAGTGAGTCAGCTCCAAGGTCTTCCATCAGGTTTTTGTCAGGCTGCACATCGTTCAAATCAATACCAAGTTGTTCAGCTATAATTTCGCATACTCTTTTTTCCATGATCCATACCCCCTTAACGACAAAATTCTATGCGTGCTTGGTTACCTTAAATAGCAACAGTTTTGTGAAACTATCTCAGTAAAAAAGTTTACATAGATACATTTTTACACTTTTAATTGTGTTTACAAAGTTAATTTACCATATAAATCTTTCGTTGTCAATAAGTAAGTTATCATATATTTATGAAATTTAGCATTGACTAAAAAAGTTGAACATGATATAATTTTTCATGATATGGAGGTGGTTCTGTGTACATTTTTATTACTGATTCAGGTTATGATTTGCCAAACGATGTAAAGCTGCCATTTGAGTTGAAGGTCTTGCCATTGCGTGTGTTTTTGAAAGAAAAAGAATACGAAGATAAGGTTACAATCGATGCAAATGAGCTTTACCGTTTAGAACTTGCTGGAGAATTGGCCACAACTTCTCTCCCAAAACCAGAGGTTATTGAAAGCACAATCAAAGAAAGTGCAGCTAGGAGCGAGAAAGTTTTTATTATTACAATTTCTGCAAAACTAAGTAACACCCACGATTTGATTAAGAATGTGCTATCATCTTTAAAATTTAATAACGTAGAAATATTTGATTCAAAGACAGCCTGCATAAAGCAAGGATATGTACTGCTAAGAGCTATGGAGCATGTCAAGCAAACTGGTGTCTTAACTCAAAGAGACATAGATCGTTTTGTAGATGAATCCTTGCTTGTTTTCTTGGTACCAACTCTTGACTATCTTTACAGAGGAGGACGAATAGGCAAAGCAAAAGCTTTGATAGGTAAAATGCTCAGTTTAAAGCCGATATTGACAACCGATAACGAAGGAGAAGTTAACACACTTGGAACAACGCGTTCCATAGAGGCAGGTATAAATACTATGCAAAATATCATCAACAAATTCCTGGAAGCAAAAAATCTTTCAAACGATTATTCAGTGATAGGAGCCTATACAATTCCAGAGACTAAAAAGTATGCGGAGAAACTTTCAGAGTTCTATAAGAAACAGTTAATAGGATTAACTAACATAGGTTCTGCCATTGCAGCACACGTGGGACCAGAGGCATTTGGTTTAGTCATAGGCAAGGGGGTGCATTTGGATTGATGGGACTAAGAAGAAGGATAGTTATTACCGGAATGGGGGTTGTTTCACCGCTTGGATGTACATTATCAGATTTTGAGAAAAACCTTAGGGAAACGAACATAGCGATTGATAAGATATCATCTTTTGATGCTACAAATCTACCCGTTCGAATCGCTGCAGAGGTTAAAGACTTCAAACCAGAAGATTATATGGATAAAAAGCTTGCCAAAAGGTTAGATCGTTTTTCTCAATTTGCGCTTGCAGCAGCTCGTCAAGCAGTTGAAATGAGCGGCTTGAATTTTGTTGGTATTGAGGATAGAGTAGGAGTTGTCATTTCTTCTGGCATGGGAGGATTTTTGACGCTCTCAGAACAAAACGAGGTGTTAAGAGAAAAAGGTCCTGAAAGAGTTAGCCCTTTTTTAATACCTATGATCTTAATTAACATGGCAAGTGGGATCGTCGCGATGGAGTTTGGACTTAAAGGTCCAAACTTTGCACCTGTGAGTGCGTGTGCTACGTCAATTCATTCAATAATTTTGGGTAGCATGCTTATTAGACATGGATATGCGGATGTAGTGATAGCAGGTGGTTCAGAGGCAACAATCGCTCCGTTACCTATTGCCGGATTTGCTTCTATGAGAGCATTATCTACAAGGAACGAAGAGCCTAAGAAGGCTTCTCGACCATTTGACAAAGCAAGGGATGGATTTGTTATGGGAGAGGGTGCAGGCGTAATAGTTCTCGAGGCTGAAGAATTTGCAAAATCCAGGGGAGCAAACATTATAGCAGAAATTAAAGGTTTCTCCATGAACGATGATGCATATCATTTTAGCGCACCAGATCCGGAAGCTAAAGGTTCAACAAAAGCTATGAAGATGGCATTAGAAGATGCGCAAATTGAGCTAAGTGATATCGATTTTGTAAATTGTCATGCCACCAGTACACCGGCTGGAGATGAAGTTGAATTGAAAGCAATCGAGAATGTTTTTGGTGATCACGTGAGAAAACTGTACGTAAATTCTACCAAAACACTTATTGGACATTTACTTGGCGCCGCTGGTGTTGTGGAGCTTATAGGTGCTATTCTTCAGATGAATGGTAATTTTGTACACGGAATGCCAAACCTCGAAGATTTAGATGGACCAGATTACTTCAATATACCAAGATCTACTACTCAGGCTAAAATCAGAAATTTTGTAAAGAATTCGTTTGGTTTTGGTGGACACAACGCCTCGTTGGTGGTGGGATTTTATGAATGAAAGTGTTGTTATGAAAAAAGAAGAGATAATGAAAATTTTACCTCATAGAGAACCTATATTGCTTGTTGATGAAGTGATTGAAATGGGAGAAGATTATATTATCGCAAGAAAATATATAGATATTAATGAACCAGTCCTAAAAGGGCATTTTCCAGGTTATCCTATCTATCCAGGGGTATACATAATCGAAGGACTTGCGCAAAGTGCCGGTGTGCTTTTATTAAGTAAGTTGAAAAATAATCCTATCCCTCTTTTCTTGGGTATTGACGAGGCAAGATTTAAGAAAGAGGTCAGACCAACATGTGAACTTGTTTATCACGCGAAAGTGTTAGAGAGAAAAGGAACAATTGCTATTATCGATGCGAAAGCTTACGTGGAAAGTCAGGTTGTTGCAAAAGCTAAGTTGATGGTTGGTACGAAAGAAGGTAATCTTCAAAAACTGGCAGGTGTTTCAGATGAATAGAGTGTGCAAAATGCTTGACATAAAGTATCCAATAATTATGGGTGGTATGTCATGGGCGGGTACTCCAAAGTTAGCTGCCGCAGTTTCAAACGCTGGAGGACTTGGAATAATAGGCTCTGGTCCGATGAAGGCAGAACATCTTGAAATTGCTATCGAGCAAACAAAAGCACTTACCGATAAACCTTTTGGTGTAAACATAATTCTTGTTTCACCGTTTGCAGACGAACTTGTTGAAGTTGTGATAAAAAAACAGGTTCCTGTCGTAACATTTGGAGCAGGAAATCCATCAAAATACATTTCAAAGCTAAAGCAGGCCGGTATAAAAGTTATTCCTGTAGTAGCTTCAGATAGCATGGCTAAGATGATGGAACGCATTGGGGCTGACGCAGTCATAGCTGAGGGTATGGAATCCGGTGGACACATAGGCGAAGTGACTACTCTTGTGCTTGTAAATGCTGTTTGTAAAGTTGTTAGTATTCCAGTTATAGCAGCTGGCGGAATTGCGGATGGTAAAGCAATGGCTGCTATGTTTGCTCTGGGCGCAGAAGGTATTCAAATGGGGACAAGGTTTATAGCTACTTTGGAAGCTGATACACATGAGAATTTCAAAAGATTGATAATTAAATCAGGAATAAGAGATACCATTGTAACAGGTGCCACACTTGGTCATCCGGCAAGGGTGATTGAAACAAAGTTTGCAAAGAAGATCCGTGAACTTGAAGTGAAGAACTTACAAGAAGCAGAAGAATTGTTAGTCGGTAGCTTGAGAAAAGCCGTTATCGACGGCAACATAGACGAAGGTTCATTCATGGCTGGACAATGTGTTGGACTCATAAATGAGATTAAATGTGTTGAGGAAGTTATAAGAGATATTATGAATGAATTCTTTAAGGCAGTCGAGAACTTAAATCAGGAACACAGTAAGCTAAGACTGCAAATGAAAGAGGTGAATGCGTATGTCAAATAGGGCTTTTATTTTTCCTGGACAAGGTTCCCAATACAGCGGCATGGCAACCGATTTTTCGGTATATCCATCATGGGATGAATACGCACAAAAAGCTATAGATGTACTTGGTTTCGATATTGTTGAGATAATGGACGGGGATGAAGAGATACTGAAGATTACAGAAAACGCGCAACCTGCTATTTTTCTTGCAAGTTATGTTGCCTATGTTGAATTGCAAAAGAAAATTTTACCAAATTTTGTTGCTGGACACAGCCTTGGTGAATATACGGCACTTGCTGTTGCTGGTGTTTACGATTTTGAAACTGGAATATATTTGGTGAGAAAAAGAGGAGAGTACATATCGCAAGCTATTAGACCTGGTGAGGGTAGTATGGCAGCTGTACTTGGTGTTCCAGCTGAAAGAGTACAAGAGTTGTTAAGTAATTATGATGAATTATACATAGCTAACTATAATTCAGCGGATCAAATAGTGGTTAGCGGAAAAACTGAGAGTGTAAAAAAATTTGTGGCAGATGTAACTAATCAAGGGTTAAGAGCTATAGAGCTAAAAGTATCCGGACCTTTCCACACACCATTCCTTGACAAAGCTCGAGAAAATATGATAAGGGAAGTTGAACATATAAAATTCAAAACTCCAAAGTTTCCAATAGTTATGAACAGTATAGCAAAAGAAGTTACAGATCCTGAGCATATTAAACATTATATACTTGAGCAGATCAGTGGACCAGTGTACTGGAAACAATCGATTGACAGATTTGTTGAACTTGGCGTAGAAGAATTTGTAGAAGTGGGGCCTAAAAATGTCTTGACATCTATGCTTAAGAAAGCAAAGCTTAACGCAAAACACTTTACAGCCTTTGTTACAGGAGGCGTTCTTGATGAAAGATAAAAAGGATAGAATCTTTCGTGTTGTGTTCATTCCTATGTTTACTGCATTAACAGCGATAGGAGCACAAATTTCTATACCTATAGGAAATGTACCTATAACTTTGCAGATGTTGTTTATTTTCTTAGCAGGGTTTATGCTCAAACCTTATGATGCCCTTATTTCGATGTTACTTTATTTAACTCTTGGTGGTGCAGGTCTGCCTGTCTTTGCAAATTTTTCAGGTGGTGCACAACATCTCGTAGGACCTACTGCAGGATATCTTTGGGCGTTTCCAATATCTGCTTTCGCTATCAGTTTTTTGAAAAAAAGTAATCAATTTTTGGCAGGTATGGTTGGTTTATTGATTGTTTACCTATTAGGTTGGATATGGCTTGGTGTGTCTATAAATAGTTTTATAAAAGCTTTTATGCTTGGAGTTTTACCATTTGTTCCAATTGATCTTGTTAAAATGTTCATTGCACTGTATGTATGGAAAAAGAGCGAGAAAATAATAGGAGGAATTGTAAATGAAGAAACTTGAGGGTAAAGTAGCTATAGTTACAGGTGCGTCTGGAGGAATTGGGAGAGCTATAGTTAAGGAATTGTCAGAAGAAGGCTGCATGGTAGTTGGTTTCAACTACTCACCTTCTGGCGAAGGAAATGAGTATATTGTTGATATAACAAACAGAGAAGCTGTTGAGAATGCTATTGAAAACGTCATCGCAAAATATGGGCGGATTGACATACTCATTAACAACGCAGGTATTACAAAGGACAACATTTTGTACAGGATGAGTTATAAGGATTGGGACGAAGTCTTGAATACAAATCTTACTGGTGCATTTAATATGATAAAAAGTTGCATTCGAGAAATTGTTAAGAATGAAGGAAATATCATCAACGTATCTTCTGTTGTAGGTATTGAAGGAAACGTAGGTCAGGCAAATTACGCAGCTTCGAAAGCGGGATTAATAGGTCTTACCAAATCTTTGGCAAAGGAATTTGGTCGGAAAAATGTACGTGTGAATGCTGTTGCACCAGGTTTTATAGAGACTCCTATGACTGAAAAATTACCGGATGAAGTAAAAAAAGTGGCTTTAGAAAAGATATCGATGCGCAGATTTGGTAAACCAGAAGAAGTTGCAAAACTTGTAAGGTTTCTTGTAACAGACGGTACTTATATTAATGGTCAAGTGATTGTAATTGATGGTGGCATGGAATTGTAAGCTCCTCTCTGAAATCTGATTTAAAACATTGGTTTTATATGGTTGTCGGGGAACTCCCGACAATTTTTATTTTTTTCCAAAAATTGCATTATTTTCTCCACAATAGTTTCGTTGAATAACGGCATATGTCCTTCGTTAGGTAACAAAACGAACTGCGAGTTTGGTAATACACTGTGGAAGAATTCACCTATTTTAGGGGGAGTAACGTTATCGTTTTCACCGTAAATGATTAACGTAGGAAATAAGAATTTAGAGAAGTCAACTGTTTCAATTTTTTGATTCAACTTATCGATAGAGAATTTAACAAGGATTTCACCGGGTAAGAAGAAATTTTGTGAAAATAGAAGGTCAAAATGTTTAGTTTGTAGGACGTTTGCTTCACCAACTACCGAAGTGTATACATACTTCAAGAGTGGGTATATTTTCAGTCCAATATCAAGTAAAATTGAAAACTCAATAGGAGAATCTAAGAAAATTGTACGATTAGTTGGCTGTGATATTTGCAAGTTAATTGCATCAGTCTGACTTTCTATGGGATAGTTAAATGCACTGTCTACTAGGATAAGACTATTTATTTTTTCCGGGATCCTATTTGAGATAAGGATAGATAGATATCCTCCCATCGAATGTCCAACGAGTGTGAATTTTTCTATTTTTAGCTTATTTAAGGTCTCAATTAGCGCATCTACAATATTTCTATCTGAGTAGTCGAACTCTTTTGACTTTCCTGAGAGTCCGAACGGAGGAATATCTATAGCTATACAATGGTAATTTTTAGAAACGCTACCTATTATGTAGCCCCAATCAGCAGAGGAGCCAGTAAAGCCATGGAGAAAAACAACTGTACCAGAATGTGTATTTTCCTTCCCAAATTCTCTGTAAGCTATGTCTATACCACTTACTTTAACAAATTTCGCATCTTTTCTGAGTTTGTCTACAATTTTGAAAGAGTTATAGTAACTCAGCAAGAAGAATGATATAATACTAAACAGAATAGTTTTAAATACAGTGTTATTTAGTATCAACATCACACACCTCACTTTTTTCAGATTAGTTAAAACACGTTTCATTTTAAATTATACAATTATAATACAATTATAAGCGCGCTTCAGGCGAGTTTTTTCTGGAATTAACAAAAAAGAAAAAAACAATTTATCACATAGTGTATACGAGAGCAATAAGAAGTATGATAAAATTAAACAGGACCTTTTTCAGAATTTTTTATGTGGAGGTGTGAAAATGAGTAAAAAGTGGGTTTATTTCTTTGCTAATGGAAAGGCAGAAGGTACCGCCCAGATGAAGGATATTCTTGGTGGTAAAGGTGCAAATCTTGCAGAAATGACAAATGCAGGTGTACCGGTGCCTCCCGGCTTTACTATATCAGCAGAAGTTTGTAAGTATTATTATGACAACAACAGAACTTATCCAACTGAGTTGAAAGAACAAGTTGATAAGGCAATGAAAGAACTTGAGGCAGTAACAGGAAAAGGCTTTGGAGATCCAAAGAAACCGCTACTTGTTTCCGTTAGATCTGGTGCAGCTATCTCTATGCCTGGTATGATGGATACGATTCTTAACCTTGGACTTAACGATGAAACTGTTAAGGGTCTTGTTGAAATGACAAACAACGAAAGATTTGCTTACGACTCTTACAGAAGGTTCCTTCAAATGTTCGGTGACACAGCCCTTGGAATCCCCCATGCGGATTTTGAAAATGCGCTTTCTGAAATGAAAGCCAAAAAAGGTGTGAAACTTGATACCGAACTTGATGCTGATGATCTCAAAAAACTTGTTGAAATTTACAAAGAAATTTACAAAAAATACGACAAGGAATTTCCACAAGATGTGTACAAGCAACTTTGGGCTGCTATAGAGGCAGTCATTTGGTCGTGGATGAGTGATAGGGCAATCAAGTACAGGGAAATCCATGGCATAAAGGAAGGACAATTGCTCGGTACTGCAGTAAACATTGTAGCTATGGTTTTTGGTAACATGGGCGATGACAGTGGTACAGGTGTCTGTTTCACAAGAGATCCAAACACAGGAGAAAAAGTTCACTATGGAGAATTTTTACCAAATGCGCAAGGTGAGGATGTTGTTGCTGGTATACGAACCCCTTATCCACTTGAAAAGATGAAGGAAATGATGCCACAAGCTTACGAAGAACTAATCAGCATAATGGATAGATTAGAAGCTTACTTCAAAGATATGCAGGATATCGAATTCACGGTGGAAAAGAACAAGCTTTACATTTTACAAACAAGGAACGCAAAAAGAACAAGCCAAGCAGCAATTAGAATTGCTGTTGATATGGTTCACGAAGGACTTATCGATAAGAAAACAGCAGTGCTTAGGGTGCAACCAAGCGATATTGAAAGGGTTTTACATCCAAAATTCGATGAAAATGAAAGGAAGAATGCGAAGATTATCGCTAGAGGATTACCTGCTTCACCAGGTGCAGCAACTGGTAAAGTATATTTTGATGCTCACAAGGCAGAAAAAGCAGCGGAAGCTGGTGAAAAAGTCTTGCTTGCCAGACCTGAAACAAGTCCGGAAGATGTTGGCGGTATGAATGCTGCAGAAGGTATACTTACAGCACGTGGTGGGATGACATCGCACGCAGCAGTTGTTGCAAGAGGACTTGGTAAACCAGCAGTAGTCGGTGCAGAAAGCATATTTGTGAATGAAGAAGAAGGATATCTCAAAGTTGGAGATATTATTGTAAAAGAAGGCGAATGGCTGTCTATAGACGGTACAACTGGTGAGGTTTTCCTTGGTAAAATAACTACAGTTAAACCAAGAGGACTTGAAGGACCAGTTGCCGAACTTTTAGCTTGGGCTGACGAGTTTAGAAAACTTGGTGTCAGAGCAAACGCTGATGTTCCAAGAGATGCAAAAGTGGCAAGAGAGTTTGGAGCAGAAGGTATAGGACTCTGCAGAACAGAGCACATGTTCTTTGAAAAAGATAGAATTCCAAAAGTCAGAAGAATGATTGTTGCCAGGACAGTTGAAGAAAGAGAAGCAGCTCTTGCGGAATTGTTGCCACTCCAAAAAGAAGATTTCAAAGGATTGTTCAGGGAAATGAAAGGTTATCCAGTTACAATAAGACTTATAGATCCACCACTTCATGAATTCTTACCTCAAGAGGAAGATCAGATGTTAGAAGTTGCTCAACAGATAGGGACAACTGTTGATGAACTTAAAAAAGTCGTCGAACAACTCCATGAACTTAATCCAATGCTTGGGCACAGAGGCGTGAGACTTGTTATTACATATCCAGAAATTGCTGTGATGCAAACAAAAGCTATAATACTTGCAGCTATAGAACTTAAGAAAGAAGAAGGAATAGAAGTTGTACCAGAAATAATGATTCCACTCGTAGGACATGTTAACGAATTGAATTATATAAAGAAAGTGGTAATTGAGACAGCAGATGCACTCCTTAAAGAACACGGTGTGGACCTTAAATACCTTGTTGGTACAATGATTGAGGTACCAAGGGCTGCTGTTACAGCTGATCAAATTGCGCAAGAGGCAGATTTCTTCAGCTTTGGTACTAACGATCTTACACAAATGACGTTTGGATTTAGCCGTGACGATGTTGGTAAATTCCTGCCGGAGTACCTTGAGAAAGGTATACTTGAAGACGATCCGTTCAAACACATAGATACAGAAGGTGTTGGACAACTTGTTAAGTTGGCAACAGAAAAGGGTAAATCTGTCAAACCAAATCTTAAATGTGGAGTTTGTGGAGAACATGGTGGAGATCCAAAATCAATAATGTTCTTTGCCCAGACAAAGCTCGATTATGTGAGTGCTTCACCATACAGAATTCCAGTTGCAAGACTTGCTGCTGCACAAGCAAGTATTAAATACAGAAGCTAATTTTTCATCTCTACACAGGGGCGCTTTTGCGCCCCTTATATTATAGTAAGTTGAGATTTTAAATCTCAAAAGTCAAAGGTGATAAGGAGCTAAAATTGCTGATACTTCTCGATTTCTAATAGTATTGTCTATGTTTAAGTATTTGGTAATCTACGTGCAATCAGTTTTCATGTGTGAGGTGATTTGTATGTTCACATTTGTACTTAGCGTTGTAGCAGCAATCCTTGCTTTTTTTCTAACTGATAATTATATGTATTTTTTTATAATCACCATAGGACTGTATTACCTTTTTAGAAAAGAAAGCAAAGCAGAAACTTTTACCGCACTTAACTTAATATTGATCAGTGCGATAGCTCTCTTCGGAAAGTTCAGATCTTACAGTCAAGACGGACTAAATTTTGTTATTTACGGTGCGTTTTTATCTGTAGTTTATGATATTTTTAAAAAGTGGTACTACGTTATTCCCATGTTTTTCTTAACTGGAATAGGAATAAGTTTGATAAGCTCAATTAAATTCGGAAAAGTGGGATATTTCTTCGGACTTATTCTTATTCCAGTTGTTTTAAGGGAATACAGCTTACAAAAAAAGTTATCGAGTGAAAATAAAACCTTCAGCGGGGGCGAAGAGAAATGAAAGTGTTAATTTTGGCAGCCGGCCTTGGGAAAAGAATGAAGTCAAAATATCCAAAGGTAATCCACAAAATTCTTGGGAAACCAATGATAAACTGGGTTATAGACCTTGCCAAAAATTTCGGAGAAGTAGGTGTCGTAATTGGTCACAAAGCAGAAATTGTTAAGAATTTTCTGCCTCATGATGTTAAAATTTATCTTCAAGAACCTCAACTTGGCACTGGACATGCGGTTATGTGTGCAAGAGAGTTCATCAGTATTGATGATGAGTTACTGGTGCTTTATGGTGATGTACCACTTTTAAGAAAAGAGACCGTTGAGAAGCTCAGAAAAGAACATAGCGAAAAAGGTAATCAGGTGACTGTATTAACATTTGTTACAGAAAATCCAACGGGGTATGGTAGAATCGTGAGGAATGATGGAAAAATAAGAATTGTAGAAGACAAAGATGCATCGCATGAAGAAAAACAAATAAAGGAAGTTAACAGCGGTATATATATTTTCTCTGGAAAATTTTTGCATGAAAATATTGATAGTTTAAAAAACAACAATGCACAAGGTGAATATTATCTAACAGACCTTGTTGGAATAGCTGATAAAGTTTCTACGGTACTTTTAGAAGATGTTCTTGAGGTAAGCGGTGTAAATGATCGTGTTCAGCTTGCCGAACTTGAATCTATAGCCCGTCAAAGAATCTTGAGAGCACTTATGCTCTCCGGGGTAACTATAGTTGATCCATCTTCCACATTCATCGGTCCAGATGTTGAAATTGAGATGGATACAGTCGTTCATCCATTTACCATAATAGAAGGAAAAACAAAGATCGGACAAGATTGTGAAATCGGTCCTTATACTCACGTTGTGGATTCAGTAATAGGTAACAATGTGAAGATCATAAGATCTGAAATTGAAAAAAGTATAATTGAAAGTGAGGTTTCTATCGGTCCATTTGCAAGGTTAAGGGAGGGAACCTGGTTAAAGGAAAAAGTTAAGATAGGGAACTTTGTCGAGACAAAAAAGGCAACTATCGGCAAGAATTCGAAAGCGCAACATCTTACATACCTTGGGGACGCAACAGTTGGTGAGAATGTAAATGTTGGTGCGGGTACAATTACATGTAACTACGATGGTTACAGAAAACATAAAACATATATAGGTGATGGAGCATTTATTGGAAGTAACTCTTCTCTTGTAGCACCTGTAAAAATTGGCAAAGGTGCAATTACAGGTGCTGGTTCTGTAATCACCGAAGACGTGCCTGACGATGCACTTGCGCTTGGTAGGGCAAGGCAGGTAATTAAAGAAGGGTGGGCAAAGAAAAAAAGGGAGGAAATGGAGAATGCAGATAACAAGGAATGAGATGAAGATTTTCACAGGAAATGCTAATAGAGTTTTAGCGGAAAAGGTTGCAAGTTATATAGGAATGCGACTTGGAGACATAACTGTTGGAAGATTCGCAGATGGTGAGATTAACGTCCGCATTGAAGAAACAGTTAGAGGACATGATGTATTTGTTATACAACCAACATGTCCTCCTGTAAATGAGAATTTAATGGAACTTCTTATAATGATAGATGCATTTAAAAGAGCTTCTGCAAATAGTGTTGCTGTCGTTATTCCATATTATGGATACGCAAGGCAAGATAGGAAAGCAAAAGGTAGAGATCCTATTACAGCAAAATTGATCGCGAACTTGCTCACAGTGGCTGGTGCAACAAGGGTAATGACTGTGGATTTGCATGCTGAACAGGTGCAAGGATTTTTCGATATACCAGTTGATAACCTGTGGAGTTTTCCTGTCTTCCTTGAAGAGCTGAAGAAAGATGGACTAATCCAAGATGATACTGTGATAGTTTCACCGGATGTAGGTGGGGTGAAGCGCGCAAGACAGATTGCGGAAAAGGTGGGTCTACCACTTGCTATACTTGATAAACGAAGACCAAAAGATAATGTTGCTGAAATACTGAATATAATTGGTGATGTGAAAGATAAAACTGCTATAATAGTTGATGATATAGTTGATACTGCTCGATCCTTAGTTGAGGGTGCAAATGCTATTAAAAGCGCCGGAGCCAAGAAAGTAGTTGCATGTATAACACATCCTGTGCTCTCATCAGGTGCACCTGAAAGAATAGAGAATTCGAGTATTGAAAAGATTTATATTAGTGATACAATATATCATCAGAGTCTACCACAAAAATTTAAGGTGGTGTCTGTTGCTCCGTTACTAGGAGAAGCGATAATTAGAGTAAGAAAAAATCTTTCTGTGAGTATACTATTTAAGTAATATACGCTCAGAATATATTCTTTAGATTTCAAAAACCGGGTTCCGTGATTTTGAGTCTGGAATCTCATTTTTGTATTTTGAAGTGATAATAATAATAAACCTTTAAAATAAAAAGAGAAGGAGGAAGAAGTATGGAACATGTTGTCAGTGCGCAGATAAGGTCCATTGTAGGAAACAAGCGCGCCGTTCGAAGGCTGAGGACGCAAGGCGCTATTCCTGCGGTTGCTTATGGGCCCGGTATTGAAAAGCCACTCAGTTTGGTACTAAGCAAGGCGGATTTTTTAAAGATATTCAAACACATAACAGAATCCACACCACTCACACTCGTTGTGGTAGATGAAAATGGTAAGAAAGCCTTCGAACATTTAGCATTCATAAAGATGGTACAGTACGATAAGATTACAGACGAACTTAAACACGTTGATTTCTACATACCAGAAGCACACCATAAGATGAAGATAAATGTTCCAGTTGAAGTTGTTGGTAAAGCAATCGGTGTTGAAAAAGGTGGTATATTGGAAGTTATTCACCACGAAGTACCTGTTAAAGCTTTGCCGGATAAGGTACCTGAAGTGATCAAAATAGATGTAACAAGCCTTGATTTGGGAAGTACGCTGAGAGTTAAGGATGTTGTGTTGCCAGAAGGTGTCGAGATTGATATGGATGACGAAGATGTTTTAATAACTATAGTTGTTCCAAGAGGACTTGAAGTGGAGACAACAACTGCTACGACGACAACTACTGAGCCAGAAGTTGTGAAGAAAGGTAAGAAAGAAGAAGAGGAAGAAAAATAATTGTAAAAACGTAAAGTCTATAAGATCCCCCGAAAGGGGGATTTTTTTGAGAGGTGTAAAAGCATGATTGTAATTGGATTAGGTAATCCTGGAGAAAAATATGAGAATACAAGACATAATGTTGGATTTATGGTACTTGATAAAATAAGTAAGAATTGGAAAAAAGGACCAAACTACTTATACTCCGATGTTCAAATATCTGGTGAAAAAGTCAAACTTATCAAACCAATGACTTATATGAATTTAAGTGGAGAGGTATTCAAATATCTGCCACATGATGGTATAATTGTAGTGTACGATGATTTGGATATACCATTGGGAAAGATTAGAATAAGAAAGGAAGGAAGTGCTGGAGGACATAACGGTATAAAGTCTATAATATCTTACATAGGAAAAGATTTCCCAAGAATAAGAGTAGGTATTGGGCCCAAGCCAGATAATATTGATGCGGCTGATTTTGTTTTATCTGCGTTCTCAAAAGAAGAGTTCATAGTATTAAGCGATGTTGTTAAACTCTGTATAGAAGCAATTGAGTTCATTCTTAAGGAAGGAATAGACAAAGCTATGAGTAAGTACAACTCATTACAGGTAGCTAAGTGATAAGGTTAATTATTGAAAACGAAAGGGTGATATCTTGGAAAAAGATACTTTTTGTATTAAATGTGGAAAACAAGCAAGGATTATTCAAAACGTTTACATAGATGGCGCAACAAAAACTATTAGTTACTGTGTAAGATGTTTTGTGGAGATGTTAAAATATGAGAGTAAGAATTATGTTAAAGTAGGTGTTAGAGCTGTCGCAAGTCATATGAATTTTGTAGAAGAAGCACCTGTGAAAGACGGTGTTTTTGAGCAATCTCTTGAAGAAATATACTCAGTTATGCCAACCACTATACAACTTAGTATTTTTAGGCAAGAGTCGAATTCTTACAAGAAGATCATTACAGACATAAAAAAAAGAAAACTTGTACTGTTGAATCATAGGTTAAGAAAGGCAGTAAAAAAGGAAAATTACCATAAAGCTTCGAAAATCAAGAAGAAGATGGATGATATAAAAGGTACATCAGAATAGTCTTTGGTAATATCTTTTGTACTATATTAAATAACTCAGTGCAGAGATAACCATCATTGCAGCAAGGATAATGCGTATTATCTTGATATTAACTTTCATATTCAAATGCGAACCGAAATATCCTCCCACAAAAGAACCTAAACCCATTACAATACCTGGAACGAATTCAATTTTCTTTCCTACTGAAAATATTGCAAGTGCGAAAACTGTAAATAGGAGCGTCAACAAAATCTTCATCGCGTTTGCGTTTTTTAAGTTATATCCTTCTAAAATCGTTAGTGCATATATCAAGAAAAAGCCTACACCGGCTTGAATGTATCCTCCGTATAAACCGATAAGAAAGAAAACCAAAAAACTAACTGTCTTTTTTCTTTTAACTTCCCTTTTTCCTTCTTCCCACACTTTTGGCGAGAAAATTACAAAGTATGCCATTACTAAAAATATAACACCTAAGCTAAGCTTTATGAAATTCTCAGGAAGTTTAAGAACAATTAAGCTGCCGACGATCCCTCCGATTATCGTTGGAATACCAAGAAACAAAGCATTCTTTGGTTGCAACATTCTATTTTTCAAGAAATTTCCTGTAGCAGAAATGTTTTGAAGCAAAATGGCTATTCTATTAGTTGCGTTTGCAACACTTGGTGATAGTCCATATAGACTTAACAATGGTAATGTCAAAAATGAGCCACCACCAGCCAAAACATTTATTATTCCCGATAAGAAACCGCCGATAAACAGTAGTATCATCATCCACATCGTAACCCACCTCAAAATTTTGAGAGGAATAAAATAATCAACTTTATGAGATTGAGGACATCTTTTATATTTAACATTTCTACTTGGGAGTGTAAATATCTTATAGGTACACTTAAGGCTACCATAGGAACACCGTAATCTGTAAAAACACTTGCATCATTTCCACCACCAGTTGTTCCAATTTGTATCGGAATACCATTTTCATCGGCAATTTTTATAAGTAATTTTACAATCCCAATATCAGATATTGAACTATTATCATATGCTCTTATTACAGGTCCTTTGCCAAGCTCTATATGTTTATTTTGCTTACTGCAACAAGCGAACGAATCCACAGCAATAGCTAAATCATATATTGAATTTTCAAAAGTGGAGAGTCTGTTTATCAGAGCTTTCGCTCCTTTTAAGCCTACTTCTTCTTGCACTGTCCAGGCAAATGTGCAGTTTGCTCTTAATTTATCGCTTTTCATAACTTCAATGAGTGTATAACATCCAAATCTATCGTCGAGACTTCTTGCAGAAAGAAAATCGTTATTTAAAATTGCATACTCTTTTCTAAAAACAGCATAATCCATAATAGAAATTCCCATACTTAAAAGCTCGTCTTTAGATTTTGCACCCACGTCTATACACTTGTCAAATGTCACACCATCAGCCTTAAGGTGTGGTGGGACAGTTCCAATAACACCGTCTATAACTCCACTTTGTGTTATAACCTGAACAAATGAACCTTGTATACTGTCTTCGATAATTCCTCCAACATTTCTTATCTCAAGTTTTCCATCATCCCTTAATCCAGTTATGTAAAAGCCTATTTCATCCATGTGGGCTAACAGTATAACATTTTTACTTTTTATTCCTGATTGCTTACGTGCAATCAAGTTTCCTATATTATCTATTTCATAATTTTTGTCTCCAATCAAAGAAATAATTTTCTCTCTTACTAATTCCTCTCTGCCCGAAACTCCTGGTACTTTACACAAACTTATCAATTCTTGAATAATCGCATCCTTGCTTTTTGTGTATTCCACGTTCATTCCTCCCTTCAGTTTCATCTATTTTATTATACCACAAATTCATTCGTGATACGAAATATTTTCTCGTAAAAAATATTTGCCTTGTTGACAAAAATATTTGCCATATGATACAATATTGTTGTCAAAACATAAAAAGGGGGTATTTTAATGGATATATACAAGCATGAGAAGAGGAATCTTGCTTTAGTGTTAAGTGGTCGTTTTGAATCGATTGTTGGAGCCGCGGCACTTATGGTGGCTATGCCGCTTTACATACTGGATCTAACAAAATCAGGAGCTATTATGGGATTTGTAACTGTTTTTCAGATACTCCCGAGGTTGTTAGTGTTACCCTTTGGAGGAGTTATTGGAGATAGAGTGAATCGAAAGTGGTGGATGGTGGGGCTTGATGAGTTACGAGGTATTTTGCTGCTTCTTATGTGGTTAATATTGCAACGTGGGTTTTTAAGTTTACCGGTTTTATTGATTTTTATAGGAATATTGTCGATCCTTGATGGGTTATTCAGTGCACCTACGGCAGCTATGTTCGGAGATGTGGTAAGAAAGGAGCATATGAAATTAGCTACTTCATTAAATTCTGCATCACACGGACTGGGAAACATAGTAGGACCTATGCTTGGCGGATTGATTTATGGAATGTATGGGTTTAAAAATGTTATTCTTTTCACTGGAGTGTTGTACATTTTCTCAGGGGTTACCGAGATGTTTATTGTATATAGGTTTTCACCAAATAGTGAGAAGCTTAAATTTTTCTCCGAAATAGGGGAGGGTATAGCTTTTGTTTGGAACAATAGGGGTTTAAGATTTTTGTTTTTCTTTGCAATTATTTTAAATTTTTTGGCAAGTCCACTTTTTATGGTTGTTTTTCCATATTTATCAAGGATTGTTTTTAAATTTTCGGCTGCTCAATTTGGTTCTTTACAAACGTTTGCTACTGTTGGAGCGCTTCTTGGAAATATTTCTATAATCGTATTTCTGAGAAAGGTGAGTTCTAAGGGTCTTATAACAACTGGACTTGTGTTACAATCGCTTTTTAGCATTGTTTTTTCCTTTGTGATCATGCCGTGGGTTGGTCTAAGTACTTTAAATATTTATCTGATGTTTGCCGGGGCTTTGGTAATAATTAGTTTTTTTAATGTGCTTGTTAATATACCCATTAATGCAAATTTGCAAATTTTAATACCTTCCGAATTACGTTCGAGGGTGTTTTCTGTACTTGAGTTTCTTGCAACGTGTATGATACCACTTTCATCCCTGATTTATGGATACTTATTAGATAAGATCCAACCTCTTTGGTTTTTCTTATCAGTTAACATTTTGACTTTGTTTGTTGTGCTTATTTTTATAGTGAACGCCCCACAAGAAGCCTATGACCCAAATTTGGTAACAACTAAATAAGTTTAATTTCAACTGATTGTTTATGGTATAATAATAAAGCAAGTTAAGGTTCACGTTAGTAGAGTTTATGGAGTGAGGAGAGAATGTCTTTGAATGATTTTTTCAAAGGGGTAATATTTAGTACTTTAGCTGGTTTATCAACCGTACTTGGTGCTGTGCCTTTGTTGGCTATTCATAAGCATTTGGGAGAAAAGGTAATAGATGCACTTCTTGGTATGGCAGCTGGTATTATGTTAGCTGCTAGTTCGTTTAGTCTTACTTTACCGGCTCTTGAAATTGGGGGCGTTTTGAGATTTTTGATAGGATTTATATTGGGAGCAATTTTGGTAGATTTGATTGACAAGTTTTCACCACATGAGCATTTTCTAAAAGGTCACGAAGGATTTGATACGAAACGCGTGGCAAAGATTTGGCTGTTTGTTATTGCCATTACTATTCATAATTTTCCGGAAGGTATGGCTGTGGGTATAAGTGGTTATACTCCAGAGGCCTTGAGTGTGGCAATTGCTATTGGGGCTCAAAATATACCTGAAGGTGCAGCTACAATGATTGCCTTGATTAATGCCGGATATTCGGTAAGGTTTTCTTTGTTTGTAACTTTCTTAACTGGTGTTGTTGAGATGATAGGTGGAATGTTTGGTGCAGGTTTGATACTAATCAGTAAAGGACTATTACCTTATATGCTTGCTTTTGCAGCAGGTGCAATGATTTTCGTTGTGAGTGATGAAGTTATCCCAGAAACTCATTTGAGAGGCAACGAAAGATTATCAACATATTTTGTTATATTTGGATTTTTTATCATGTCTGCCCTCGATGTTCTGCTTGGATAATTGATTCAAATTCTTCTTGGCTTGGTAGGAGCATATACACAGCTTTGTCTTTTCCTGATTTCTTAGCAATGTATAAAAGCTCATCAGCTGCTTTTAAAACTTCCGTAGGTGATTGGAAATCGTTAGAACTGACAACTCCCGCTGAAACCGTGCATCGACCATAGGGGAATTCTGTAGTTCTTATCTTTTGAAGGATATTTTCAATTATATCTACTACCTCATCCTTAGTGGTCTTGGTTAATACCACCGTGAACTCCTCGCCGCCATATCTTCCAGCTATTCCCTTTTCGCTAACCATTTCCCTTAGGATTTTTCCTACTAATCTTAAAGTTTCATCACCAACTAAATGTCCGTAAGTATCATTTATTTTTTTAAAGTCATCTATGTCTATCATTGCAACAAAATACGTTTTATCACTCTTTTTGAATAGAGAATGCGTCTCCTCCAGGAATCTTAAAAGTTCTTTTTTGTTGAACAAACCTGTTAAACCATCAACAGTTGAAGCTACTTTGAGCTCTCTGAATGTATTTAATGTGTTGAATAACAAGCTAATACTTTCTTTTGCATCGTTGAAAACTTTAACTAAATTACGCGGTTCCAAGATCTTATAAAGGGCTATAGCACCTATTTCATTACCATCGTATTTTATAGTATGATAAAAAACGTCATTCAGGCTTGTCTCAAGACCATAGGTGCCAAAAAACGACCAATTTGAAGGTTCTAAAGGCTTTTCTAAAATTTTCAATAATTTATCTTTAAGGACATTTCTCTGCAGCTGGATTCCAAAATTGTATATACGTCCTTCAACGGGTGAAAGTATAAGAAAAGCACATGATTCGAATGAAGTAAAATTTGAAAAGAAGTTTTTTAGCTCTTTCACAACATAGTATTCATCTCTTGCAAACTGAACCAGGGATAAAACTTCTCTGTTTAGTATTTCCATTCTCATTTTTTGTTCCAAAACATCGTAAATACTATTAAACATAACATTTTTTGAAGCTTTATCGCTACGAAAGTCTTGATTTAAGAATTCCAAAATCGTTTTTTCTAATTCTTCTTTTGGGAGAAGTTTAGATATGAATCTATTTGCTCCGCTATTTCGTGCCCAGAATTCGTTTATAACATCGTCAGAGCCAGTCAAAATTGCTATTCCAGCATTTTGAAATGCAGATACAGAACGAATGTAAAGGCACAATTGCAGACCTGATACTCCAGGCATATTGTAATCACTAATGATTGCATCTGGGTACTCTTTTAACGCCAGGTCCACAGCTTGCATTGCATTATCCGCCGTAATGACGTTATAACCATTTTTAGTTAGCAGATTTTCAAGTATAAGTCTCCAAAACCTGCTGTCATCAACTATCAAAACCTTTTTCAACTTTCCATCTCCCTGTACAAATACTGCGTCGTTCTATCTAAAATTATACAACATTCTTTTCCCTTTCTATACTGAGTTGTTCAAATCTTTTTACGTTGAGATAAGATATATCTGTGTGAAGTGTTTTGCCAAACAGTATTGTCTCAGCAAGTGCTTCACCAACAGCAGGCGCTACCATAAAACCATGTCCAGAGTAACCAACCGCATAGTAATAGCCTTTTATCTTGTCACTTTGACCTATTATTGGTTGGGCGTCCGGTGACATTTCGTACATACCGCTCCAATGTCTCATCAATCTAACATGCTTTAAAAATGGAAACAATTTTACCATTTTTGTAATAAGCTCTTGTTCAAATTTGAAGGTCACGTTGTAATTAATTCCAGGTTTTTCGTCTTTGTCTCCCTGACCCATTATGAATTGCCCATGTTGCGTTTGACGCATATAGAAATTTCCAGAGAAACTTATAGCCATCATTGGGAAGAAATTTTCAAGTGGTTCTGTGACTAAAATCTGGTGTCTGTAACTTTCCACAGGAAGGTCTACTCCAATCATATTTGAAACTTCTTTTGACCAAGGTCCTGAAGCATTTACAACCGCTTCGCATTTAAAGTACCCATTTGAAGTCTCAATACCTACAACTCTATTGTTTTGAACATCAATACCTTTAACCTCTGTATGAGTATAGATCTGTCCCCCCATCCTTTTTACTGCTTGCGCATAACCAATTACCGCTTTGTGTGGATTGGCGTGTCCGTCGGTTTGGCAAAAAGTTGCAAGTAGCAAGTTATCTGTATTTATATAAGGATAACGTTCTTTTACTTGTTTTGCAGATAATATTTCAACATTTAATCCTTCTTCTTTTTGCATTTTAACGTTTCTTTCAAATTGCGATGCCTCTTCTTCGTTATAGGATAGTACAAGATAACCACCTTGGTAATATTCTATATCCACTCCAACATCTTCTTTAAAACGTTCAAATAGTTTAACACTCCTCATTGCAAGTCTAACATTTGCCCTCGTAGACCATTGTTGTCTAATCCCACCGGCACACCGACCTGTTGAACCAGATGAAAGGTAGGATTTTTCAAACACGGCCACTGATGTTTCGCCTAATTTACAAAGAAAATATGCCAATGCAGTACCTGTTATTCCACCACCAATTATACATATTTTGTATTTTCTGTCTTCATTTTTCATATTGCTCATTTTTTCACTCCTTCTTATTTTTGAAGTTGTGGTAATTTAATATTGCTTCAAAAGGTAGCGGCGTTGTCGGTGGACGAAATGCACCAAGTTCGATCTCAGAAATTGGTGTACCAGTTTTTTCAGAGATGATTTGTAGTGTTAAGTTTCTGCAAGTCTTTCCACCACAAGGTCCCATACCTATTCTTAACATACGTCGCATTTCTTCGTAATCTGTAATGCCAAGTTCGATAAGTCTTTCAATATCATCTTTTGTTATCTCTTCGCATCTGCATATGAACTCTTTAAAATGCTCGATGAATGAGAAGCTCCTTACAATATTTTCCAGCCCAGCCGGAACGCGTAAGTAGACAATGTGTGTTTTATCTTTCTTGTTTAAGATAATATTCTCAACCATGCCTTTTCCAACAATTTTTCCTTCTTTGTCAAGTAGGTTAACGTGTTGACCCTTTTCTGGAATTGGAAGCAATTCATAAGGTATACCTACTAAAGAATAATCTTCTTTTTCTTGAACAAGAAAAATAGCAAGTCCAGGACATTTTATAACACAGATGCCACAACCTGTACATTTGTTGTAATCTATATGAGGAATACCGTTTATGTTATCACCAACATCTATTGCGCCACTTGGACAAGAAGTTTCGCACGGATTACACGGAATAGCTTGCGGACACTCTATAATTGCTCTTAACTTTCCTTTAGGTCCGGTATCAATTTGCAATTGTTCTCTGTATCCGCCAGATGGAAAATGTATACCAAATCTTTCTAATCCACTTCTAACTTTCTGAGAAAAAGGTCCCTTTCTGAATTCTATAAGCTCTCTTTTCATCTTCTCTATTTTATCACTTACATCCTTTCCCGATAGTTTTTGGGCTATATTATAACCGGCTATATATCCTTCTATCATAGCTGTCGTAGCTTCTTCTATGCTTGATAAATCACCAGCTATGTAAATGTTATCTATATTTGTTTTCATATTCTCGTCTCTAAATGGCACATAACCACCGAGTTCTGGAACATATGTTATTTTTACTCCGGCTTGAGCAGCAAGGTCGATGTTAGGTTGTAAGCCTACCGCAAGACATATAGCATCCACTACAAATTGCTTTTCTGTATCATATATCGGTTTGAAGTTTTTGTCTACTTGGGCAACAACCGCACCTTCAACTCTTTCTTCTCCGATAGCTTCTATTATAGTGTGGTTTAAAAGAATTGGAACACCGAGTCTTTTGACTTTGTTTGCATGTACCATATACCCGCCGATTTTTGAAGATCCCTCTACAATAGCTTTTACTTTAGCACCAGCTTGTATAAGCTGGTAAGCCACAATAAGTCCAATATTTCCAGCACCAACTATAAGAAAAGAACGACCAGGAAGTACTTTGTACTGGTTCATTAACGTCTGTACAGCTCCCGCACCATACACACCTGGAAGTGTATTATTTTTAAATGCTATAAATCTTTCGGTAGCTCCCGTTGCAAGTACTATATAATCGGCTTGCAAATGTTCAACAATATTCTTAGATCTGTCGTACAATACGATTCCGTCTTCATAAATTCCTGTAACTGTGGTCTGTAACCTCATATCCACACCTAATTCCATTACTTTCTTTACTAACTTCTTACCTATTTCAAATCCTCTTACAGAGGCAAAAAAACCTTCATGTCCGAAAAACTTGTGAGTTTGTTTTGGTAATTGACCACCTGGCTCTATTCCTTCATCCACGATTAGAACATCGCTACCTTTACCAAGTGTCTCAGCAATTGCAAGTGCTCCTGTCAAACCTGCTGGACCTGCGCCAACAACTAATACTTTAACATGGTCTATTACCTTTCCTACCATACAGGTTTCCCCCTTCCGGTTTGCATGCGAACATTCATACCTTCCCGAACAGGGGTAATGCAAGCTCTTATATTCGGAATACCATCCACTTCTACCAAACAAGCTGAGCATTTTCCAATAGCACAAAAAAAGCCACGTGGATGGTTATGTTCTGTTAAACCAAATATATCAAAACCATTTGCTATGAGTGCACTGGCGATAGTATCGTCAACTGTTGCTTGAATGACTTTACCTTCGAAAAGAAACTTTACATATTCCTTTTCTGCAGGTATACTTACTTCAATTATAGGATGTTGATATATTCTAAGAGCTTTACCCATCTATCCCCCTCCAATTTACGAATATGTTTATCTACACTAAATATTATATTTGTCGCAAGTTGGCTCACAAAATACTGAAATTATTCGTTTTGCGAAATGAACAATTGTTTTAAGTTGAAAACCAATTCTTTTCTTTATATTAATTGTTTTTTGTAAAGAAACGTTATTACACAAGACTAGAATTTTCATAAAATCGAATACCACGGATGACTTAGATATGAGCAATGATTCTAAGGAAACCCAAGATTTGTATTTGTAATTTCCTTACTGTATGATAAAATTTTATTTGAGGTGGTGCAATGAAAAGGGCAAAAGTGATTCTAAAAAAGGATATAAAAAGAAGAATATTAACTGGGCATCCTTGGATTTACGACAACGAAATTGAAAGAGTGGAAGGTGCTTTTGAAGATGGTGACACAGTCGATGTTTTTACTTACGCCCATCAGTTTCTCGGTGTTGGTTATATCAATACAAGATCAAAGATAACTGTTAGATTACTTAGCAGAAAGCCTGTGGATATCAATTATGATTTTTTCGAGCAAAAAATAGCAAGTGCTATTAGAAACAGGTATGCTATTTCTCATCAGGGAGCTTTTAGGGTTATTTTTAGTGAAGCTGATGGTATACCTGGATTAATTGTGGATAAATTCGGAGATTATTTATCAGTACAGTTTAACACTCTCGGGATAAATAGGTATCGTCAGGAAATATTGAGTGTATTAATAAAATTTTTCGAACCTAAGGGCATATTTGAAAGAACAGAAGGAAGTGCAATTAAAAAAGAAGGACTTGATGAGAACATAGGGTGGATTTACAAAGAAGGTCCCGAATTGATACCTTTTGAAATGAACGATATAAAATTTTTGGCAGATACAAAAGGGCAAAAGACCGGTGCTTTTCTTGATCAAAGAGACAATGCAAAAAGATTGATGGAATTTTCTACAGGTAAGGTATGCTTGGATTGCTTTTGTTATACGGGAAACTTTGGCATGCACATGTTAAAGGGGGGGGCAAAACACGTAACTTTTGTAGATTACTCAGAACGTGCAATAGAAATAGCAAAACAAACAGCAAGTATTAATGGTTTCAATAATTGCAGTTTTATAGTTGCAAACGCCTTTGACTTTCTTAAACAGGAGTTTGAGGATTCAAAGTTATACGATATAGTGGTCTTAGATCCACCTTCATTTGCAAAAAGTTCATCAAATAAAGAAGCGGCATTCAAGGGATATAAGGAGATAAATTACAGGAGTATGAAAATTCTCAGGAATGAAGGCATACTTGCAACAGCATCGTGCACACAAGTGATCTCTTATGAAGAGTTCGAACACGTAATTATTGATGCAGGAATAGACGCGAAAGTGATGTTGAAGTTACTTTACAAAGGCGGTCAATCTTTAGATCATCCCCAGGTTTATAATATCTTGGAAACTATATACTTAAAATTCTTGATTTTGCAGATAGTTTATCTTAACAAAATTTAGTTCTCAAGGAGGATTTAAAAAGTATGAATAGGCAGATGTTGATTTTATTGCAACTTTTGTCTTTGTTTAATATATTGTTTTCTGGTGCATTAATACTTACTAATAATTCGATAGTTGATGAGGCAGGCAATCAGTTTAAAAATGGTGCGTTCCTTGATTTGCTTTTTGATGGGAAGAATGTGTATTATATCTTACAAGATGGTATTTACACGTTAGATGGTAAAACAAAAATTGATATTAAAAACGCTCAAAAGGTTGGTACGAATTATGTTTTGGCTTCTTCGAAGGTTTATAAAATCTCGAATGGTACAGCAACTGTAGTTGCTACAATTAGTTCAGCAATACAAAATATTCACGTAAAGGATGGTTTTGTCTTAGGAATTGAAAAAGGACAAGTAACTTGCTATTACGAAGGAAAAATAGTATGGTCAATGAGCACGATTGTGAATAGCTTTAAAGTAAGTGGTAATTACCTTGCTGCATTTGGTGCCCAAACACTATTAATTAACATATCGAATCCACAGTACTTAAAACTTGAGAGAATATACCCACCATTCAAAGATTATGCATATTTTTCTGAGTATCATGCATTTAGTGACGGAACAAAGATATACATATACAAAGGTCCGTCAAGATTGAGTACAACCTTCCCATATAAAGGTCCACTTTTTTCTGATGGTGAAAATCTTTATTCAGGTAACATTATAGTAAATGATGAATTGCTTCAGAAGGACTTGAAATTCTACGTTAAGTCTCTTGTTCCTTACCCTTCAAATGGTGGTAGTGAAACAAAAGTAGAAACCAATATTCCACAAGAACCAATCAAACAATCTCAAACTGACACATCTATGAATATCACTCAACAAAGTCAGCAACCGACTCAATCGGTCCAACAAGAAGCTCCCGAAGAGCAAACAATTGTGAAACCAGTTGAAAGCAAACCTATACAGAGAACTCCAAAGCTTTTTGAAATGGTTTGGAAAGTGATATTGAATGACCAAATTTCTGGTAAACCAGCAATTAAGGGAGAACAGCTTTATATCCCATTGTTAAAAGGTTCAGTTATAAACATATCTGGTGGAAAAATCGATTGGACCTTTAGAGCAGGATTTGTAGTTGTTGGTCACGTGACTGTTGGTAATAACATCTACGTGGTTTCATGGGATGACACAGTTTATGCAATCAATGAAAATGGAGCATTAAACTGGAAAATTAAGCTCGATAGTGACATATCTCAGGGTCCTTCATGGGATGGTTACAATTTGTATGTTCTTACCGATAATGGAACAGTATACGTAATTCGTGATGAAATAAAGAGTGGAAGAATTGTCAGCTCGTACAAAACAGCAGCGTATCCAGTTCTACCACCATCCGTTTCTCTTGCTGGAAAAATTTACGTGATAGATGGTCTTGGGAATTTATGGCGAGACAAAACATCAGTTGGTTTTGTTGGAAAAGTCAAGAATCTCCCTATATTATACGAAAATCATTACATCACAAAAGAACTTGGCTTTACACTAATAGATGAGCTGGGTGTATCTTATCAATTCATACCACTTGAACGAGAAACTCAAGTTGTGAAAGAAAATAAAAATGTTTTTGTAACGATAAACGATCAAGTGATCGATGCTGTACTTGGAAGAAACTATGTATATGCCATTGGGAACAGTGGAAGGTTCTATGTAATCGACAAAGATACACGAAAAACATTGTTTACAGATGTTGTACCTGGAGGCAAATATATAGGACTTAGTAATGGGTATCTTTACGTATTCGGCAGAGAGATCAGATGTTATTACACAAACGATAATCCTACAGGTTTTTGGAATAGTTTATACGCCAATCAGTTTAACTGGAACTCTGCGGTTAAATAGGCTTTGACCATACAAAGCGGAGGTAACAATGTGAAATTTTTGGGTGAGTATAATTACTATGCTGTCTGTGCACCAGTTTATCAAGACAAGCTTATTTTTGAAGTCCGCTCTCCTTACGTCCCTCAACCGCTAGAGGTATCGTTCCCGGGTGGTCGGATAGAAAATGGTGAAACTCCGTATGTTGCAGCAGTGAGAGAGCTTAAAGAGGAAATAAATGTAGATGTTTTGAGAAAAATATCTGACATTGAACCTATAGTTACTCCATTTAACACGGTAGTATTTTCCTATATAGTGGAAATAGGCACTTTGGACTTTAGAATTAACAAATTTGAGGTATCAGAAGTTTTCACTGTACCAATAAATTTTTTTGCTGAGCCTTATAAAAAATCAACAGTTGATATTATTTTACAACCTCCAGACGATTTTCCATACGATTTGATACCAAATGGTAAAAATTATCCGTGGAAAAAAGGTCGTTATGAAGTTATATTTTACAAATGGAAAGATTACATAATATGGGGAATTACTGCTCGGATTGCTAAGCGAACGTATGAGATATTGAAAAATGGGTTATAGAATTTTTTTCAAATCAAGGGGGATAGGTTTGTTATGTTTTTCAGTACACAATCAACTGTACTGGTTGGAATCACTCCAGTCCTTGTGACTGTGGAAGTCGACATTAATACAAGATCTGTTAAGAGAGATATAAATATCGTTGGACTTCCTGACACGGCTGTAAAAGAGAGTAAACAAAGAATTCTCAGTGCTTTCAAAAACTCAGGAAATGTATTACCCAGTGGATTGATAACAGTAAATTTGGCTCCGAGTGATATCAAAAAGGAAGGCACATTCTTAGATCTTGCAATAGCCCTCGGTATTCTTGGTGCTGCAAAGATTATTAAATCTTTCGATAGCATAGTAATTGGTGAACTTGGACTTGATGGTACAATAAGAAAGGTACGCGGTGTCTTGCCAATTTTACTGGAATTTCAAAACAGCGACAGAACTTTTATAATTCCGCAAGAGAACTTTCTTGAAGCTGCCGCTACAAAATGCAAGTTTTTGTGTTTTTCAAATCTTCAGCAAGCAATCGCTACTCTTAAAGACGGACAAAGTTCGTATTATCAAACTCAAGGGAAAATTGAACTAAGAAACACTTGCGCATACGATGAGGACTTTTCTGATATAAAAGGGCATGTTCTTCCAAAGCGAGCACTCGAAATAGCAGCTGCAGGTGGACACAATCTTTTAATGGTTGGGCCACCAGGTACTGGCAAAACCATGTTTGCCCGTCGATTTCCTACAATTCTTCCACCAATGGACGAAACAGAGATAATTGAGACATCAAGGATATACAGTGCTGTTGGTATGCTTAATTCGTCACTTGTAACTCAAAGACCATTCAGAAGTCCGCATCATACTTCAAGTACAGTAGCAATAATTGGTGGTGGAACAAATGTTAAACCAGGTGAAGTAACCCTTTCACACAACGGCGTACTTTTCCTCGATGAGCTTCCAGAGTTTAGGAGGGATGTTTTAGAAGCACTCAGAGAGCCTCTCGAAGATGGTGTAGTTACTGTATCGCGATCGAAAGGTACACATACATTCCCTGCAAACTTCCAATTAATAGCTGCCATGAATCCATGTCCTTGCGGATATTACGGTGACAAAGAAATAGCATGCAAATGTTCTTCATATGAGATTAAAAGGTATTGGAAAAACATCTCAGGGCCTATACTTGACAGGATAGATATTCAAATACAGATACCGAGAGTAACTTACGAAGAATTGCGTAGTAAACATGGGGGAGAAAGTAGCGAGAAAATAAGAGAAAGAGTTATAAGCGCAAGACATAAACAGGCTCAAAGATATAAGGATGAAAAAATTAAACTAAATGCTAAATTAAATCATAAAATGATTGAGAAATATATAAGACTAACAGAAGAGGCAGAAAATATGCTCAAAATATACGCAAAAAAGTTTAAACTCTCAGCGCGGGCGATTGATAAAATACTAAAAGTTAGTAAGACAGTTGCCGATCTAAATGACTTAGAAATTGTTGATTCAAAATGCGTTAGTGAGGCTATCCAATACAGGTTTACAACTATCGATCCTGACTTTTTGTCTTTCCATTCATAATTTAGTAAACCATTCAAAAACTTTTACATTTTGCACACTTGTTAGGGATGGAGGATTCAAATGAGAATAGGCATCATATTTGGTACAAGACCTGAAATTATAAAGGTTGCCCCAGTTTATCTAAAAGCGAGAGAAATGGGAATTGATGCGGATTTTATATGTACTGGTCAACACAGAGAAATGGTTGATATGATGAAGGATATCTTTGGTATTGATTCAGATTATGACATGAGCATAATGACTCAAAACCAAACACTCAACGAAATTGCATACAAGGTAATAGCCGAATTTGAGAAGCTATTGAAAGAAAAAAATTACGATTGGATATTTGTTCAAGGTGATACGACGACAGCTATGGCAGCATCGATTGCTGCTTTCAACAGAAGAATAAAAGTTGGTCATATAGAGGCTGGTTTGAGAAGTGGCAATCTGTATGATCCTTTTCCAGAAGAAATGAACAGGAGAGTAATTGACCAAGTTTCCGAAAAACTTTTTGCACCAACCCAACATGCGATGAACACACTTCTCAAAGAAAACTTTTCCATCAAACGTATAATAGTGACAGGTAACACTGTTGTAGATGCCCAGATGTATGTTATTGAGAAATTCGACTTAGATAGTGTAAGAAGAAAATTTATTGAGCATACAAATTATTTTGTTGTAACATTGCACAGAAGAGAAAACATAGGTGAACGCATGAGAAACATATTAAGGGCAATAAGAAAATTTTCAGAAGAAAGAAAAATAGAGTTTATCTTTCCTGTTCACAAAAATCCAAAGGTTCGTGAAATTGTTTATAATGAGCTTGATGGATGTAGATATGCTCATCTTATTGAGCCGATAAATTATTTAGAAATGACAGCATTACTTAAAGACTGCCTGTTTGTAGCAAGTGATAGTGGTGGATTACAGGAAGAGGCTCCTACTTTCAAAAAGTTCATAGTTGTATGCAGAGAAACAACAGAAAGACCCGAGGTTATAGAAAGTGGTTTCGGAGTGTTAGCAGGAACAAATGTAGAGCATGTCTACATTAGCCTTAACAGAGCTCTTGAATTTGTACCAGGTGATAAAATGAATCCATTTGGAGATGGAAAGGCATCTGAGAGGATTTTGAACGCAATTTATTGATTTTGAATTAAGAAGTTTTGGTTAAAGTAGAAAAGGTTCGTTGTTGTAAGCAACACCGTGTTTGATTGATTCACTTAAGTGAATCAAAATTTGGTTTATTAAAAGCTTAGACTGGATAGTCTTGTATGAAAATTCAACAACTTTTTTTGAGATTTTCCTTACATTTAAGCAAGAAGCAAGAAAGTTTTTTCCCACCTCTACCTGACTTTCTTGCCAATTTATGAACTTTTGATCACTACAGATCTTAAAAAGCCTAAGAACGAACCTGTTCCATAGGAAATATGGAGGGTCAAGAAAGCCAGTACAGCGTAGGTAAAAACCAACAAATTATGGTGCTTCAAAGAAATTTTAAACGAAGAATAAATTATAAGGGCAAAATACAAAACAAGTGGAACAAGTATCAAAATAGAAAAAACGCTTGGTAGGGATATGAATGACAAGCTCATCATAGATAAGAACAAATAAATAACGAAAAACAAAGGTATTAAATGTCTTATTTTGTAAGCTTTTTTAACAAACCTTGAACTGTAAGTTACCCAGAATCCATTTGAAAAATTATTTTTCCAAAGCTTGCCATAGGTATCTCTTGCAAAATAATATGAGCGTGCTTGAGGAATAAGCATTATTTTGTATCCTGCTCTTTTCAATCTCAAGTTAAATTCGATATCCTGATTTCTTATAAGCTTTTCATTGAAAAGACCGACATTTTCAAAAATTTCGCGTTTATATATTCCGTATGCTACTGTATCAACATAAATCTTGGTCGGTGCACCTATTCTGTACTTGGCCCCGCCTATTCCAAAAGGATTCTTTAAAACCTCGCTTATGGCAACTGCTTTAGGAGAATTGTATCTTGGAGTTACTTCCATAACACCTCCCGCAACGTCACATTCACCTTTTTGTATTGCATCAACACACTCTGAAATATAATTTTCCGAATATCGAGCATGTCCACTTGCAATCATTACATAATCTCCTGTGGATTTTTGAATGCCAATGTTCAAACCAGAAGGCGTGTGCATCCGTGGATTTTCAACTATCCTGATTTTATCACCGTATTTTCCTACATAACCTTGCACAACGTCAACCGTTTTATCAACACTCATCCCGTCAACTATGACAATTTCAAAATTCTCGTACGTATTACTCAGTAGACTTTCTATACATTTACCGATCGTATGTTCTTCATTCCTTACTGGTATAACAACAGATACCTTCTTAGATCTTGTTTCCAAAAGTTACCACTCCTTCTAAGTAAGCTTAGTCCGAATTTTGCAACAAATTGCCACTTACACTAAAACAATTTTATCTCACATTCTCAACGTGTAAACCTACTTCTCTTTGAAAAACTCATCTTAAAAACCAACAAATATAATTCATTGTGCCTAAGTAAATTTTGTGAAAAAATTCTAAAAATACTCTTGACTGAAAGCAAAAACAGGTTTATCATATTCGTGAAAAATATAACGTTATTATTTTCACGAAAAGATAGAAGGTACTAGTACAATGTTTGTAGATGGGTTGGAGGTGTGGTTGACGTGACGAGAACGTTTGATAAAGTAGAAAAGATTTTGGAAAAATATGGCTACAAAAAGGAGATGCTTATCAAAATTCTTCTTGAAGTTCAAAAAGAGTACAGACACATACCAAGAGAAGTCGTTAATTACATAGGTGTTGCTCTTGGTATACCTCCTGCGAAAATATACGGTGTTGCAACATTTTATGCACAGTTCTCGCTAAAACCTAAGGGAGAGTATACAATCTTGGTTTGCGATGGAACGGCATGCCACATGGAAGGTTCAATGAATTTAATAAAAGCTATTGAAGAGGAAGTTGGTGTTAAACCTGGAGAGGTTACTCAAGACCTGAAGTTCAGCCTCGATAAAGTTGGTTGTCTTGGCGCATGTGCTCTTGCACCTGCGATGGTTATCAATGGTGAAGTTTATGGTCATCTCGATGCGCAAAAAGTTAAGGAAATCTTGAGAAATCTCAAAGAAAGGAAGGCTGAGTAATATGGCTGTAGCTGTTGAGAAAAAGTTCAATAGTGCAAGTGAGTTGCTTAAACATATAGAAAAGTTAAGAGAACAGAGGGAGAAAAAACTTCAGAAGTTATCGGTTTATGTTTGTGTTGGTACAGGTTGTACTGCAAGTGGTTCAAGAAAGGTTTATGCAAAGTTTGTCGAAGTTGTGAAGGCAAAAGGGCTTGATGTACAGATCGAAAGGATTGACGAGAATGAGGAACCAGTAAAAAGAACAGGTTGTTGTGGACTTTGCTCACTTGGTCCTCTTGTAAAGATTATGCCATCTGGGATTACATACAGTCATGTGACTGTCAATGATGTTGAAGAGATAGTTGAAAAAACTTTGATCAAAGGTGAAGTGATTGAAAGGTTGCTCCTTATCGATCCTATTTCTGATAAAAAAGTTGTACGTCTTGAAGATGCAACGTTTTTCAAAAATCAAACGTTCTACATTATGGAAGCTATTGGCACAAGTGAATGCGAGAGTATAGAAGACTACATGGCACGTGGTGGATATGCAGCACTTGCGAAGGCACTTTCTATGGATAGAAGAGGGATAATAGAACAAATTAAGGCATCAGGATTGAGAGGACGTGGTGGTGGAGGATTCCCCACAGGTCTTAAGTGGGAAGCTGCTTACAATAGCAATGGTGATATAAAGTATGTTGTATGCAACGCTGATGAAGGTGACCCAGGAGCATTTATGAACAGAACCTTACTTGAAAGAGATCCACATTCCGTGCTTGAGGGTATGATAATAGCTGCTTATGCTATAGGTGCTCAGAAAGGATATGCATATATAAGGGCAGAGTATCCAATTGCCGTTGAGATGTTTAATAAAGCAATTGAAGATGCAAAAGAATACGGGCTACTTGGTGAAAATATACTGGGTACAGGATTTTCTTTTGAGTTGTATGTAAAAGAAGGTGCCGGAGCGTTTGTTTGTGGAGAAGAAACTGCTTTGCTCGCCTCTATTGAAGGAAAAAGAGGAGTTCCAAGACCAAGACCACCGTTCCCTGCCCAGGCAGGATTATGGGGCAAACCAACACTTATTAACAATGTCGAATCATATGCCAATGTACCAAAAATATTAAGAGACGGTGTTGATAAGTACAGAAAATATGGTGTTCAAGGTTCACCAGGTACTAAGATGTTCTCTGTAACAGGTCCTCTTAAACTTACGGGTATTATTGAAATCCAGTTTGGTACAACGCTTAGATATATTCTTGATAATATATGTGGAGGAACATCAAATGGACAAAAGATAAAAGCAATACAAATTGGAGGTCCATCTGGTGCGTGTTTGCCTGAAGAACTTTTCGATTTACCACTCGATTATGACACGCTAAAATCCGTTGGAGCAATGGTCGGATCTGGTGGAATCGTTGCAATAACCGAAGACAGATGTATGGTTGAAGTCGCAAGATTTTTCTTAGATTTCACAAAGCGTGAATCGTGCGGTAAATGTGTGCCATGTAGAGAGGGAACAACTCAGGCTTACAATATCCTTGAAAAATTCACTCAAGGTAAGGCGACATACGAAGATCTTGATACACTTGAATATGTGTCAGAAATTGTTAAAACAGCTTCTTTATGTGGACTTGGAAAAACAGCTCCGAACCCGATAATCAGTACACTGAAATACTTTAGACAGGAGTACATTGATCATATTGAAGGTAGATGTCCAAGCGGTATGTGTACAGCCTTCCAAAAGTACGTAATTATTCCAGAAAAATGTAAGAGCTGCAGTTTGTGTGCAAGAAGCTGTCCAAACGGCGCTATAAGTGGAGAAAGAGGTAAACCTTATGTAATTGACCAGGAAAAGTGTATAAAATGCGGTTTATGTGTGACAAAGTGTAAATTTGGCGCTATCGAACTTATTAGCTAATCCATTTGTAACTTTTTTGGGAGGGTGATAGATAATGAAAGTAGTGGTTAATGGAAGAGAAATTGAAATAAGGAACGATGCAAAAAATATGCTTGAAGCCTTAAGAGAAGTTGGAATTGAGATACCAAATCTGTGTTATTTGTCTGAAACATCTGTTTACGGTGCTTGCCGGATGTGTCTTGTTGAAGTAGATGGAAAAGATATTGTGACTTCGTGTACACTTGCTCCAAGAGAGGGTATGCAGATAAGAACTCATACACCAAAGATATATGAAATGAGAAAGGGTATACTTCAATTATTACTTGCATCACATGATGGTGATTGTACTACATGTGAGATGAATGGCAAGTGCAAGTTACAAAAGTACGCTCAAGATTTTGGACTAAATTCAAACAAGTTTGAAAAGATTTCAAAAAAGACCATAACAGATGAAAAATCAATAATTGTAAGAGATAATTCAAAATGTATACTTTGTGGGGATTGTGTCAGGGCATGTGATGAATTACAAACAATAGCAGCAATAGATTTTGCTTACAGAGGTTTTGAAGCACAAGTTGTTCCATCATTTGAGGAAAAGCTTGAAAATACTGAATGTGTCTTTTGTGGTCAATGTGTAGCATATTGTCCAACGGGAGCGCTTTCAATCAGAAATGATATAGATAAGGTTTACAAGGCAATTGAGGAAGGAAAATATGTTATAGGTATGATAGCGCCGGCTGTAAGAGCATCGCTGCAAGAAGAGTTTGGACTCGAAGATGATATAGCGATGGCAGGTAGAATGGTCTCGGTAATGAAAATGATAGGATTCAAAAAGGTATTCGATGTTGCTTTCGCTGCAGATCTTGTAGCTTACGAAGAAGCTCATGAGTTTATGGAAAGGCTTGAGAAAGGGGAGAAACTACCGCAATTTACATCTTGTTGTCCAGGTTGGGTTAAATTTGCCGAGCAATATTATCCTGAATACTTGTCAAACCTTTCAAGTGTGAAATCACCTCAGATGGCACTTGGTGCGATAATTAAAAGATATTATTCGAAAGAAATAGGAATAGATCCGACGGATATTGTACTTGTATCGATAATGCCGTGTACAGCAAAAAAATTTGAGGCTGAAAGGGAAGAATTTGTAGGTGATGTTGATATAGTTCTTACTACAAGGGAACTCGTTAAATTGTTTAAATCTACAGGTATGAACATAAAAATGGTTGAACCAATGCCATTTGATAGACCGTTCGGACTTTCTTCACAATCAGGTTTGAGCTTTGGAAAATCTGGAGGAGTACTTGGTAGTGTTGTTAAAGTAATTGAAGACAAAGTAAACGTCAAGAATATAAAATTTGAAGAAATTCATCAGGGAGTCACTTCAACAGAAATCGAACTTGAGAATGGTAAGCGTGTTAGAGGCTTAGCAGTATTTGGACTTGGTAATGTTAGAAAGGTTATTTCTGAAATAAAAGAAGGAAAGTTACAAGCTGATATTGTCGAAGTTATGGCATGTAACTTCGGATGTATTGGTGGAGGTGGGCAACCATATCCAAACGATGTAAGAACACGTACAAGGAGAGCAAAAATACTAAAAGAAACACAAAGTGTTGATGTACTTATCTCACCAACTGAAAACTTCCACATGAGAGAACTTTACACAAAGTATTTTGATGCACCACTAAGCCACAAAACACACGAAATAATACACACTGAATACAAACACAGAAGAAGGATAGGAGAAAAGGAAATAGATATTCTTCCTCTTCCTGAGGATGTTGAAGATAAGATAAAAGTTAGTGTTTGTCTGGGAACTTCATGTTATTCAAAGGGGTCGTATGAAATACTTGAGGAACTTATCTTTTTATCTAACAAAGAAGATTGGGCAAAGAATTTGGAAATAAAAGGAACATTTTGTGTAGAGAATTGTGGTAAAGCACCAAATGTCGTTGTTAATGATATAATAGTTGACGAAGCAACAGTTGAAAAAATAAAAGAGGTGGCTTTGAATGAAATTGGAAGAAAGAAAGGGGATACTGAAGTTTCCAAAAGCAACATTTGAAAGGTTGAAACTTTACCATGCATTACTAACCCAAATAATGTTGGAAAGAAAACGTGAATACATACTCTCGGAGGAAATCGCAGAGGCTTTGAGAATTACACCCGAGCAAGTTAGAAAAGATTTTTCGTTCCTTGAAACAAATGGTAAACCAAAAGTAGGATACTATATACCAGAACTACTTGGTGAATTAGACGAACTTTTCGGAACAAAAGAAAGGGAAAACATAATCATAGTTGGAGTAGGTCATTTGGGTAAAGCATTAGCAAACTACAAAGGTTTTAAAGACATAGGTGCTCAGGTAGTTGCCTTATTCGATAACGATCCAGAAAAAATTGGACAAATGGTTGGAGAATTTATGATACTCCCACTCAAAGATTTGCCAAGAGTTATACGTAGATTTAAAGTAAAAATCGCTGCTATATGTGTTCCAGAGAAAGCAGCTCAAGAAGTTGCAGACTTGCTTGTTGGATACGGAATAAAAGCGATATGGAATTTTTCAACAAAAATACTTAACTTACCAGACGAGATCATTATTCAAAATGAAGATATAACAAGAGGCTTGCTTGGTATAAAGCATATGTTAGCTGAGAGAGCAAATATTGAAAGATAATCTTAACAGGGAATTGTTATCAACTGATTAACAAATTACAAAATATAGTGAGGATGCGACCTCACAACGGCCACCACACCTTCCCACCCCGGTTTTACCGGGGGATTTTTTTATTATATATAATCTTAAATTCGCGTAATTTTGAAGCAAAGAGGCTTAATTAAGAACCGCTGGAAAGTAAAAGCCTGCGAGGATGAAAACATAAACCATTTACATGAATCACGCTGTTTGATTTCCTAATTTTTAGTTTTCTTAGATAGAAATTTAAAACATTATCAATCGATTCAAATCTTTCCTAACTTTCTGTAATACTCCTCGGTCAATACATCAAACAACATGTCCAGTTCTTTCAGTCGAGCTTCTTTAATTTGTTCTGGTAAAGGTGAATTTTGTACGTTTCTTCGAATTTGGTAATACCTGTATGAGGCTGTTGAATAATCACTGTCTAGGGTTAACCCAAAAACTTTAAAAGCCTTTCGAAGTGTTTCGTCTTCAATGTTTGGTACCTTTTGTTTGTGAATTTGCCTGGGTCTTCCTACCTCAGTAGGAGATTCTGGTGATGTGAAAAATCTGAATATCAAAGCAAATGTGTATATTAGTAGTATTATTGCAACGATTCTTAAAACCATAAATAGTACAAGAATCATGCTTTTCCCCCTTTGTATGAGTTTACGACATTTTAGAATAGTAGTCAGTTAGTACTTCATAAGCTTTATTGATTTCTTCAAGTCTCTTTTGCCTTTGTGCTTCATCCATTTTCTTTGAATTTATTTTTTTAGTTAGTTCGTAGTATCTTTCACTTACTTTTGTATAGCTAACGTTTGGTGATAATCCAAGTAGTAGAAAAGCTTTTTGGACGTCTATTGACAATGGTTCGGATTGTTCTAAGTTTGTTTGCTCAGAATCGATCTCGTGATTTTCCTGTTGGTTCTGTTCGTTCACATTCGGAAGACTAGTTTTATGTTGTTTGTCAGATAGATTTTTGGTTTCTTTTGTTTGTCTTATTATTTTAAATATTGTTCTTAGAATTCCGTAAAAAAATAATATTTGAATTAATACAAAAAGCACCGGGACGATGCTAAAGGTCCCAAGTGCTGGACTTAAGAAACCCAGAAAAAACAAGAAAACAATCACAAGAAGTATAATACAACCAATAGCATTTAATTTTCGATTATCTGTAGGCATGTTATTTTATCGTTCCTTTCTGTATTATTGATTCACCCTCAACATAAATTACAAATATTGCTGAAGATTTGACTTTCTTCCCGAGCATATTGTTTATTAATGGCTCTAAGTTTATCAAAACTCCAGCAAAGTATTTTGGATCATAGTTTGCAGTGAAAAATGTTTTGTCTCCAGGTTTGTATTTGTTTGGTGATGTTGAGTATGTAATCATTCTGTCATTCTTTATAAGTATGTATGTTTCTAAGTTATCCTCGGCTGTCAAAACTCCGTATCTATCTGAGCCGATATTTACGTATTTTTTCACTTCGTCTGGCATTTTAAAGCCTGATCCAAAAACTACCGAATAAGCAGAAATACTTGGAGTCTGCTGTTGACTGTTCTGGTTTCCTGTATTCATCATCTGCGAAAATACACTTGCAACATCGGCACAAGCATACATTACTCCAGACACCTGAACGTTTGCTATATTTAAAAAAGACATTATTGAATCAATTGTGGATTTTCTTAAGGCTTGTGGTATTTCTCTGTTTACGAAAATTAAGAAATCTCCTCCAACGTTTTTGTCAGCAAGTATGTCTATTGGTTTCTTGTTTTGCAAATCTTTGAGGGCGTTCTTTGCTTCTGTCGTTTTTGCGTCGATTTTTTGATAAAATGACAGCCCATTACCTTCCACTTTCACGTAACCGTAACCCTCAAAAGCAATTTTTCCATCCACAATGTTTGTGTAAGTAACTCCAAGATTTCCTTTTAGTATGTTTTGTAAATTGGTAGGTGCTTTTCCACCGCCAGTCTGCACCTCAGAGAATATGAAGTAATTTTCGACAAACTTAACTTTTTTTAGAGTCTCTGCTTCTAAGAATGTTTCAAGAATTTTTCTCATTTTATTTGTGTTTTTGACAGGACCAAGCACTACAGTTATGTTTCCGTTGTTATCTGTTGTGACTAGCAATTCTTTGCTAAATAGATCGAAATCGTCTTTTGTATACTTCAATGAAAGAAGTTGTTGTTCCAAGATACCGGTAAACAAAGATTCCAATCCTATACCTGTGTCGGCAAGTAATGTCTGTCCGATAGGTGTGGCTTTGAACGCATCATACGCTTTTGGCAAATCCGGTACGTAAATAAGTGTAGAATAATCTTTCGGTAAAAACTTTAGTGCATTTGCAAAAGAATAGATAACCGTCAATAATATAACCACACTTGTTAGTAACTTTTTCATCTTTGCACCTCCAGTGTACGTGTAATTAGGTATTATTTGAAAAAGCTGATTATATAATAGGTTATCCCATATCTTTCAGTATGCTGTCGAATTCAGTGCGATTTATTTTTCTCGGTGATTGGTAAGTTCCAAGCTCTTCTTTTCCACCACCTTTTCCACCAAATCTTTCTGTGAGAACTTTTATGAACTCTTTTACATTATACCTCTTTGAAGCTATGGTGTATTTAGCTCCATCGTAGAAAACAAGTATTGATTTTTCTAAATCTAATATTTTCCATAAGCTGTTACCAATTTCGGAATAGCCTTCTAAGTATATTAGACCTTCTTTGGGTAAATTTGTTGATAGTAACTTAGCATATTCTTCGGAAAGCTTCGAAAGCGTCAGAGCTTGTTCGCGTGCTTGATTTTGAAGTTTTTCTATTCTTAACGGTAGTTCTTCAACGGAAGATGTTAAATTTTTTGAAATTTCTTTCAATACATCATTGTATTTTTGAAAGTACTTAAGTGCTCTCATACCAGACACTGCATAAATTCTTGTTAGGTTACCTTTGACTTTTTCGTAGCCAATGATCTTTATCATTCCCACTTCGCCAGTAAAATCTGTGTGAAAACCACTGCAAGCTGCTGTGTCAAAATCTCCTATTTTTATAAGTCTAACTGTGTCCTTTATTTTTTCACTGAGTTTCTTTCTGAGTGGTTGCTTATTAGCTTCTTCAACACTGGTGTTAATCTCCTGAATTGAAAGATTGGTTTGTGTTATCTTGTTTGAAAGATACTCAACTTCTTTAATTACCTGGGGTTCAATGTATGGAACATCCAGATCTATGGTTGAATATTCATCTCCCATACGAAAGCTAACAGTTTGTATTTCAGCAACATGGACAAAAGCTGCTGAAAGGATATGTTGTCCCGTATGTTGCTGTGCAATGTCTAGTCTTCTTTCCTGATTAATTAAAGTATCATATTCTCCAACTTCTATAGGCTTATCAAGCTCGTGTACTATCCAACCATTATCTTCTTTAACACTCAAGACATTTGCACCGTCTATTAATCCTCTATCACCTAATTGACCACCTTTTCCATCTGGGTAGAATGGTGATATTTTTGAAAAAGCAAAATACTTTCCATCTTTTGAAGTAAAGTTTTCTACGAAGATTTTGGTTTCTAAATATTGGTTTGCAATTTTCATTTCTTCTCATCTCCTTGTTTCTGATAGAGTCTTATAGTGTGTTTTGATATTCAAGAGTTCTAATAAGTCTTTTAATTGTTTTGTGTTTACCAAGTACTACAATACTTTCAAAAAGTCCAGGTGTAACCAATCTTCCAAGCAATGCACCTCTGATAGTTTGAAATACTTTGTTTGTACCCAGTTCAAGTTCTGCAGCCGTATTTCGAAGTACATTTTCAACACTTTGAATTGTGTAAGTTGTCAATTCTGAGAATTTAGACAACGCTTTCTCTAGAATGATTCGTGCTTCTGGCTTTTTCAGAAATTTCTCAATGTATTCCTCAGTGTATTCGTAATTTTCGTCAACGAAAGGAAGTGAAAATTCGTACAACTGCTTCAGTGTGTTTACTTTTTCTTTACTGATTTCAATTACTTCCTTAGGTATTTCAAACGGACTGTCTGTGAACTTTCTCCAATTATTAAACTGTTCGATTAATTCTTCAGTTGTTAGCATCCGCATGTGTTTTCCGTTTACCCATTCAAGTTTTTGATAGTCGAAGACCACATTTTTATTTGAAATTTTTTCTGGCGAAAACGATTCTATTTTTTTTGTAAAATCAAAGATTTCTTCATCAACACTCCAACCAAGTACAGCAAGATAATTGACGAGTGCTTTTGGCAGATATCCTTCTTTTCTGAAATGTCCCACGGCTGTTGCGCCGTGCCTTTTGCTAAGAGGGGTTTTGTCTGAACCAAGTATTAATGGTATATGCATAAATTTTGGTGGTTCCCATCCAAATGCTTCGTACAGTAGTAATTGTTTTGGTGTATTTGATATATGATCTTCCCCGCGTAGTACATGAGTTATACCCATAAAATGATCGTCTACTACGACAGCGTAGTTATAGACTGGATAACCATTGGATTTGAGGATTATAAAATCTTCCATATGTTCAGTTGAAAATTCTATTGTGCCTTTTAACATATCATTAAATGATATAGTCTTCGATTCTGGAACTTTGAAGATAATTGTGAAAGAATCGCTTGATTTGGGTTCTACGGTAGATACTTCAATAAGCTTTTTTGGATCAGTTTTGTCGTATATTGCAAAATATGCGTAACCTTTATCAACTAATTCATATGCGTATCTTTTGTAGATTTCGAGTCTCTCACTTTGTCTGTAAGGTCCATATTCCCCTCCTATGTCCGGGCCTTCGTCCCAATGTAATCCAAGCCATTTCATATCTTCTATTATCATTTGTTCAGATTCTCTTGTTGAACGTTCCGTATCGGTATCTTCTATTCTTAGAATGAATTTGCCACAGTTTTTTCTTGCAAAAAGCCAGTTAAATAAAGCTGTTCTGGCTCCACCTACATGAAGATGTCCTGTTGGACTCGGTGCAAATCTTACTCTAACTCCCGACATCAAGTAGTCCTCCCTTTAAGTCTACATTTAGTTTTTGATGAATACAGCAGGTACGTACAATTCATCATCAGTTAAACTACCATGCATTCCAACGAGTCTTTCCTCACCGCCGCTGTAAAGGTATGTAAATGCATAATTTTCTCTTGCTAACATTATAACATCCCCAATACGATTATACAATTCTGGATGTGAACGTCCAGAGCCGAATAGTCCTTGTTCAACCGCATCTTTGGAATTCATGAAATAAACTGTAGACGGAAAATTTTCTTCAAAGTACGATTTAAGTGGTTCGATATTGGCCTTTTTTGAAAGGTAAAAGTACATCATTCTCATTTCACCACCAGGTGGTGAGGATAGTAATCTATTAAAATTATCAGTTGGTTTTAGAAAGTAATTATTCGATCCTGGAATTTGGATCATTCCGTGATCTGATGTTATAACAAATAGTGCATCTTTTGGAAGGTTGAATTGTGTAAATCTTTTAAGTTCTATAAGCAGTCTTTCTAATTCTATTTCGTAAGCATCTGAATCTGGTCCCTTTTTGTGTCCAAGTCCATCAAGGTAACCCCAATAAACGTAAAGTATTCCCCTCCAATTCTCTGATAGTCTCTTTTTTAGCGTTGATAATAAATCACCCATGTAAAGATAGCTCATTAAATGGCAATTTCTGTGAATTAGATAAGACAATCCAGAATTTGCTATAGTTGAATGTGTTAGAACACCACCGTAAAGCTCTTTCTCCTTGAGCAGATCAAAAGTATTTTCTAATCTATGTAACCTCTTTTTGATTATTCCCGAAAAAATACCGCCTTCTAAACCTGGGTAAGTGTGTTCTATCATGTTTGTAATTGAACCAATTTCACGAAGGTACAATATATAACCAAGTAATCCATGTTCTTTCGGTGTTTTTGCAGTGAACCAGCTTGTAATAGCCGCTACTGTTGTTGTCGGAAAAACACTTGAGACTTTAATTACACTATTAAATCCCACTTTGTTATTAATTTGCATGAATTTCTTGTACCCCATGCCATCTATTAAGAAGATAACTATTTTATTTATATTTTGGAAAAAACCCTCGAAGTGTTCTTCGAGGGGAAATTCGGAATGATAAACTTGACAACCGAACCTTTTTAGAAATGTCGAGATAAGATTTACAATACTTCTTTCATAGTCAGGCAAAAGTTCCATAACTAATCACCTTTCAGTTTTAGGTTGTTTATCCTTTCACGGCACCCTTTACTAAGCCGCCAACTATGTACTTTTGCATCAGTAAAAAGAGAGTAACCATTGGTATCATACCGATCAAAGCAGCTGCAGTAAATAGTCCCCATTGTGTTTCAAATGGACCTGTTGAAAATGTGTATAATCCTATAGCGTAGGTGTATTGTTTTACATCTTGCAGTATGATTCTTGCAAGTACAAACTCATTGAATGTTCCCATGAATGTGAGTATAACTATAACTGCAAGGATTGGTGAAGCAAGCGGAAGAACGATTTTTACAAATGTCTGCCATCTTGTTGCTCCATCTATCAATGCGGCTTCTTCAAGAGAGTCTGGTATCGTGTCGTAGTAACCTTTTATAAGGTACATGTTGTAAGCTATTCCACCAAGGTATGCAAATATCAATCCAGAAACCTTGTTTAATCCAAATCCAGGTATATACTTTCCTGCAAATGATAAGAACGTGTAGACTGCTATCATATACATTATAGCCGGGAACATTTGGATAAGCAGTAAAGACATTATACCATACTTTCTTCCCTTGAATTTCATTCTACTGAATGGATATGCTGCAAGTGCTGTAACTGCAGTTATTATAATCGAAACAGTAAGTGCTACGATGACGCTGTTAAGTATCCATCTTAACATATAATGATCTGGTTTCCTCTGCCATATTTGGTCTATTCTGTAAGAAGCACCGTCTATAGCTTTTAAATATCCTGCTATATCTCTTAAGTTAAGTTTGTCGGAAAGTTCAGATGCTTTTCTTGACATTACATTCATATTCGGTACCACGCTGGTTCTGTAAACGGACAGTACGGTATCAATCAGTTTTTCAAGAGATTGTGGCCTTACTTTTATACCCGTTTTTGCTACAGGCATAAATTTAAGACCTTGAATTTCTACATCCGATAAGTAAAGTTGCAGATCTTTTACAAACGGTTCGTAGTTTTGAACAAATAGTTCGTAATTTGTGAACATGTCCTTAGCTGTGCCAGGCCAATCAATTTTTGATATGATGCTTCTCAAGGTTTTCTGCTTTTTTGAACCCTCGGGTAACGTATTTGCAAGATCTCCAACAATACCAAATACCTTTCTTGCTTGTAAGTTCATTAGCTGGAGTTGTGCTGGTAATTTCATCCTTGAAACTTTTTGTTGTACATCTTTAAGTTGTACGGTGACTAAACGTGATTTTACATATACGGTAGCATCGTAAATTTCAGAGTAAGCTTTCTGTATTTCTTCTTCTAAGTTTTTTATTTGTTCATTTATGCTCGTTAAGGATTTTCTTTTAGAATTAATTTGGCTTTGTAGTTGTATTAAATTATTGGTTATATTGTTAAGCTTTTCAACAAGTGCAACAGTTTCGTTTACTGTTCCTGCAATCCTTGTGGTAAATACATCTATAGTATTTAGAAAATCAACAAATGGTGCTTTATTTTTGTAGTTAAAATTATCCCATTTCGAAAGTATTTTTCTGTAAATTGTTTGGAATGCTACAAGTGAATTGTTTATATCTTCCAGATCTTTAAACTTATTCATGCTAATTTGCAAATTGTCGATACCACTTATCGTTTCTTTAAATTTTAATTTTAAGCTTGATTCATCAGGAGTTATCTCAACGGAAACTCTTGAATCCTTGGCAGCATCAAGAAGTTTGTCAGCTGATTCTAATGCGAGTACATATTCTTTAAGCTGAGGCAATAAGAAAGAATTTATAGTCTTCACAGTCGATAAATATTGTGATTGATATATTCTGTAGGATCTTTCAAGTGGTTGCAAGGATATTTCTAACTCCTGCTTTTGCATCTTAAGTGCTTCTGTTTTTTCCTTTCTTTCTCCTATCATGGAATACCATTCATCTTGTCCTTTGTTTGGATCAATATCTTTAATAGGCGTTAGATCGTTACCTTGATTTACTAAGTCGTATGCTGCTATTTCAACGTACCTGCTCGGTTTTTCAAATTTAATTTCTTTGATTATCTTGTCTATTTCACTATTAAAAGAATTTATGAGTTGTTCCGAGTTTTCTTGAAAGTATTTCTCAATAGAATTTATGCTATCATCAATCTTTTTTTTGAGTTGCTGAGTTTCCGCAATATATTTTTTGAAAAGTTCAATATCCTTTTTAAAGTATTCCTTAGCCTTTTCTACAGTATTTCTATCATGAGGTGGTGCCATAAGTACAAGTGCGTCAATATCTGAAACAAGTCTTGGGCCATTCTTCTCAGGTGCTAGTAGGTCTATGTAGTTTTGAAAAGTCATTCTGCTACTAAATAATTTTGTTGAAAACGCTGCGTTATCCCTTCTGAGCGATGTTGAAACAACCCAAACTATTGGAAAAAGTACAACTATACATACGATTATGAGTACTATATGGGTAAGCAATTTTCTTTCTTTCTTTACCATTATCTATTCACCTCTTCAAACGAACCAGATAGTTTGAAGTTTATGAAACTCAAGCTTCCGACAATAAGGAATATAAGAATGGAAATTGCAGAAGCAAATCCAAAGTCTTGTCCTCGACCACCTTCAAATGCAAGCTTGTATGTGTAAGAGATGAGTATGTCGGTAGAACCAGCTGGTGTTGTAGTGTTGGGCATTGCAGGTCCACCACCGGTAAGAAGATATATGTTAACAAAATTGTTGAAATTAAACGCAAAACTTCCTACAAGCAGTGGGGCAACTGTCGTCATTAAAAGTGGAAATGTGATTTTCCAGAATCTTTGCCACTTGGTAGCACCATCTATCGCCGCCGCTTCGTAGTAATCTTCAGGTATACTTTGAAGCGCACCAAGCGTAACAACCATCATGTATGGAAATCCAAGCCAAGTGTTTACAGTAAGTACTGCTACTTTTGCCCAAAGCGGGTCGTTAAACCATCTTATTGGTTCAGCATTGAATAATTTCGTGACAATAAATTTGTTTATGATTCCGTATGTTTCATTGAAGAATCCATTTTTCCACACCAGCACCGAAATGAAAGCAGGTATTGCCCATGGAATGATCAAAAGTGAGCGATAGATTGCTCTTCCTCTAAGGTTTGGGTTGTTCAAAACGAGTGCCAAAATTAGCCCTATGACAAAGGTAAATAAAACGCTGAGAGCTGCCCATGTAAAATTCCAAACAAAAATTCTTGCGAATGGTCCAGAAACTGTTGGGTCTGTAAAGATACGAGTGAAGTTCTTAAATCCGTATCCTGAAATGTAGCCAGCTACTACAACTTTTTCACCCTTTTCATTTATGTCATAAATAGTACCATTTTCCTCAATCAAAGGTCTACCTGTAGAGGTATTTATTAACACAGTTTTAACGACACTCTTACCTTTCTCGATGACTTCAGCCAAACCAAGTTTATACATGTGTTTTATTTCGTAAAGTAGGAGCTTTCCCATTTCGTTTTGTCTTATTGAATATCTATTCGCAGCATTGTCAACAAATTCAATTTTGCTTAAGATTGGAAATAAAATTGAATATTTAAAATATTCTTCATTTATAAAAGTCGTCGGGTCTTCAGGAGAGTAAAAGTATTTAAATATTCTTCCGCTATCGTTAATCAATTCTATCTTTCCTTGCTGTCTTTCGTACTTTAGACCACTATCTGTCAATTTAACCAACTCTGCCTCGCCAAGTATCAATTCACCTGCTTCTGTTTTTAGTGGTTTATAATCTCTTGCAACATAGATGTTTTGTCCGTCTGTAACAATTATTTTGAAATCTTTTGTTGGCTGCGTGCCTTCAAATTTTACGTATACACTGTATTTAAACTTTGTTCCATCATCAACGGTGTAAGTGTAGATTGGGTCAACGAGTAGTTTCTCAACAACTTCTTGTCTTGTCATTATGTGCCCGGTTCCGTAATTCGTAAATGCCGTTCTTATTGTAAAAGTTATTGGATAAAGAACAAGTATGAACAGCAATATGAGAGCAGGTATCATGTATCTATAAGGATACCCATTTGGATTTATTATGAAAAAATCGATAAGGAATATTAATACGAAAAGAGTTACTGATAACTCATAAAAACCTCTTCCGAATAAAAATATTCCAGCAAGTATTCCAAAAATTGTAAACAAAATTAAGGTAATCCAACCTACTATTTTAAAAAATTTCATCAATTCCTCCTCCTTATGAATCTTGTACCCCAAGTATTGGTTTTATAATAATTGTACACTTAATAAAAAGCACGGGGGCGTTCCCCCGTGCCCCAATTGATCTCTAAATTACTTGATTTGCGCCTTAATTTGTGCAACAGCATCAGAAAGAGCTTTTTCTGCTGGGACACCTTGGTCAAGTGCTTTTGCAAGTGCGTCTCCCATAGCTCCCCAAACTGCTGCCATTTCTGGAACGTTTGGCATTGGTAAACCATATGTACCAAGAAAATCTGCAAATTTCTTTGTCAATGGATCCTTTTGCATAACAAGTTCATTAACGTCAGATCTTGATGGACATCTTGGGTCCGCTTGCCAAATTTGGAACATGACGTCTTTTGTTGCGATGAATTTTGTCAAGAAGTCAAGTGCAAAAAGTTTATTTTTGCTCTTAGCATTAACCATAAAACCTTGTGCTCCAAAGAATGGTTTTGGATTCTTTCCGCCAGGAAGCGTTGGAATTGGAGCAACATCAAAGTTTATACCAGCTTGTTTGTAGCCAGGTACTGCCCAAGGACCATTAAGAATCATAGCTGCAAGACCGTCTTTGAAAAGTCCGTCCATTGTGTTGTAGTTGTCGCCAGATGTAAGTACTTTTTCGTCAACAAGTCTCTTTATAAGCTTCAAACCTTCAATAGCACCTGCGTTTGCAAGTCCGACGTCTTTGACGTTTAATTTTCCAGATTTGTCTGTTCCGAAAACATATCCACCCATACCAAAGAATGCAAATGAACTAAAGTAGAAATTCTTGTAATCGTAAATAAAGCCTCTTACTTCTCCGCCATAGTCTTTTTCAATTTTCTTTGCCATGGCAATGAGTTCGTCCCAAGTTTTTGGTGGTGTTTTTACATAATCCTTGTTGTAAATTATAGCTGGACCATCAAATGCGTATGGAACACCGTAGAGTTTTCCACCGTATGTGAAACCTTGAAGTGGTGTTGGGAAGTATTTTTCTCTTTCTGGAAGGTTAATTGGCTCAAGTAATCCGTTTACTACGAGTTCTCCAACCCAGTCATGAGCACCAACGATTATATCTGGACCTTCACCTGCTGGAGCTGCCGTCAAAAACTTGGATTTGATGTCTCCGAAATTTACTTGAACAACATCAACTTGAACACCATACTTTGCTTTGTACTGATCTGCAAGTTTCTTAAGGATAGGAACTTGTGCTTCAGAGGTCCAAATAGTAATCTTCTTAGCTTGTGCAAATGCCAAGAAGACAAACAATACAGCAAGAACTACTGTCAAAACTTTTCTCATACACTCTACCTCCCCTTTTAAGAAGTGTGAAATAGGCCGTTTTCATTCATAATTTTTCGATAATCCATCCATATTATACTACAAATTTTTCCGAATGTAAATAAAATTTGGAATAGTTTCCAAGAAACCGGAATAGTTTCCAAGAAAAATGATAGGAGAAACATACTTAAACATACTTGAGCATACTTAAGCATATGAGCGGTATTTGGAAATGTTGTAGTTTATGTTTTTGATTTTAGGTTGATGTTGATATTGAAATGAATAATGGCATAATATATAATTTTTCGGGAATAGAAGTCAAAGTTTAGAGTTGAAAGTAAAAGTATAATTCAGGTGTTATTGTTTGAGATTAAGAAGTTTAAATTACAAGAACTTGGAGGTGAAAGAATGGAGAAAAGAAGGAGAGTTATCATTCTTGGTGCTGCAGGTAGAGACTTTCACAATTTCAACACGTTTTTCAGAAACAACCCAGATTACGAAGTTGTAGCGTTTACAGCTACGCAAATACCGGATATAGCGGGACGAGTTTATCCTCCAGAACTTGCTGGTTCACTCTATCCAAATGGTATTCCTATAGAAGATGAAGCAAACTTACCAGAACTTATTAAAAAGTACGATGTTGATGAAGTTATCCTTGCCTACAGTGATTTGCCACATCAGTATGTTATGGAAAGAGCCGCTATTGCTTTAGCATGTGGGGCTGATTTCAAACTTATGGGGCCGAAAGCCACAACTGTTCAATCGACAAAACCAGTTGTTTCCGTTTGCGCTGTAAGGACAGGTTGTGGAAAAAGTCAAACAACCAGAAGAGTTCTCGACATCCTTAGAAGTAAAGGGATGAAAGTAATTTCGGTAAGACACCCAATGCCATATGGTGATTTAGTAGCACAGAAAGTTCAAAGATTTGCTGATTACTCAGATCTTGACAAGCATAACTGCACAATCGAAGAACGTGAAGAATATGAACCACACATCGATAGAAAAAGTGTGATTTACGCTGGAGTAGATTATGAAGCGATTTTAAGATCTGCTGAGGCTGAAAATCCGGATGTTATCTTGTGGGATGGAGGAAATAACGATTTTCCATTTTACAAGTCGGATCTTAAGATAGTAGTTGTAGATCCACATAGACCAGGTCACGAAATTACATATTACCCTGGTATGGCAAACTTACTTATGGCCGATGTGATTGTTATTAACAAAGAAGAGACAGCAAATAGAGAAGACATTGAAACTGTAAGAAAGAATATTGCAAGATGGAATCCAAAAGCTATTGTTATTGATGCCGCATCTCCGATATTTGTTGACGATCCTGCGATAATTAGAGGTAAGAAAGTTCTCGTTGTTGAAGATGGTCCAACCCTAACGCACGGTGATATGAGGTACGGTGCAGGTTACGTTGCGGCAAAAAGATTCGGTGCTAAACAAATCATTGATCCAAGACCTTATGCTGTTGGTTCAATTATTGATACTTACAATAAGTACAACCATCTTGATGTGATACTTCCAGCAATGGGATATGGTGAGAAACAAATTAAGGAATTAGAAGAAACGATAAATAAATCAGATGCAGATGTTGTTATTATCGGCACTCCTATTGACTTGAGAAGGGTTATGCACATCAACAAACCTGCTGTAAGAGTTAGATATGAACTTCAAGAAATAGGTGAACCAACGCTTGAACAGGTACTTACAGAATTTTTAAAACAGAAAGGACTTTTAAAATAACTTGACTTAAAAACAAAGTGCGGATTTTAATCCGCACTTTGTTTTTCTGTATATTCTTCAGGCTAATACATCGAGTTTCTTTCCTTGATACAACTCACCTACTATACGCACAAGTTTTAAGTTCATATCTTGTTGTTTGTAAAATGCAAATTCCAGAATTTGCATCATCGTATTCATAGCCTGTTGGACTTGCAGCTGTGATTCTGAACTTTCAGTAACCTTCCTTGCAACAATGTTTTGGAAAGTGTAAGGGTTTAACAAAACAGCTCCGATCCTCATACCAATCACCTAACCTTAAGAACTGTGCGTTTCCCTTGTTTCTTTGACTATCCTGAAAACTGTTTTTTCTACTGTGCTTTCAACAACAATTTTTAATCCAAGCTTATTTGCAATTTCTTTTGCTATATAAAGACCTAAACCTGTTCCATTTGACTTTTTGCCTTTGTAAAATCTGTTAAATATCTTTTCCAAATCTTCATCTGGTATTTTTTCTCCGTGATTTTCTATTTCAATTAAATTATCAAAGAGTCTTACTATAAAAGGTGGTGCACCATGAATAAGAGCGTTGTCTAAAATTATAGTAATTATTATACCAAGCCCCTCTTTATTTGAACTTATTAATCCGCTGCCCTCGATTGATATACTTTTGTCTTTGAATTTATGGTATACCAGGTCCTCAACAAAATGTTTTAGATGTATTTTCTCTTCTGTCAAAGTTTCTACTTTTGCTATTAGCAACATGTTTTCTATTATTTCTTTGATTTCCTTACTACTTTCTTCTATTGCATTGATTGCCTCTACTAATACATTTTCGTCCTTAAGTCCCCATCTTTTTAGTAGATTTACGTATCCAGTCAAGTTGGTAACAGGGGTTCTTAGTTCATGCGATACAGCTGATACAAACGATTCTTGCGCTTTGTATGAACGTTCTATCCTATTCATCAAATCATTGAATTTTGAAACCAGTTCCGAGACTTCTGAGCTTTTCGGTTTGACTTTTACGCGATACGATAAGTCACTTCCACCTAACGATTCTATATTTGCTATAAACTCTTTCAAATCGCTAACACTTTTTTTTGAGAGGATATAAGTGGATGCAAAAACACCAGTCGCTATGAAGATTACAGCAAAAATGAAAAGTGTTCTAATAGTTGCTAAGAACTTCATAGTGGGTGTGACATCTCTTCCCAACACCAGTGTTTTGAACTTTACAAAATAAAAATTTCTGTCAGATATTTTTTGAAAGCCTTCTGTTTCAACGTATCCTATCCCATAAGGGTCATTGATGATACTTTTATTTTCTCTTTCTGCAACGTACAGATCCCATCGTGTCACTATATATTGTGCTCCAAATGGAGTCTGGAGAATCATTACCGATCTCTCAATATTTCCCATGTCACTTACTATGTTTCTGCGGGCAATCAGAGAAAAGTATCTGTATATTATTAAGAGCACTGTACCAACAATTAGTATAGTTGCTATTGTATTGAAAAGCGAAAGTTTAGTTGTTAGTTTCAAACGCTTCACCAACCAGTTTGTAGCCCACACCTCTTACGGTTTTGATTAATTCCGGTGATAGTTTTTTTCTGATGTAATTTACATAGACCTCTACAGTATTGTCTGAGCCGTAGTAATCGATTCCCCAGATTGCATCAAGTATCTCTTCTTTACTCACAACTCTATCTTTGTTCTTAACCAAGTATAGCAATAATTCAAATTCTGTTTTACTAAGTTCCACAACTTTTGAGTTAAAAACAACCTTTCTTTGAGTTTCGTATATTTCAAGATTTCCTACTTTTATTGGTTTTGTGATCGATATATTTTTTCTCCTCAGAAGAGCTTTTATTCGTGCCAATAATTCCTCATTGTCAAATGGTTTTGTGATGTAGTCATCTGCACCAGCTTCGAAACCTGCAAGTTTGTCTTTTTTCATACCAAGTGCTGTTAGCATCAATATAATTACATCAGGATTAAGTTTTCTCATCTTATCCGCAATTTCGTAGCCATCTATATCAGGCAACATGATGTCCAATATTACAAGTTCTGGATCTTCGTTTTTGAATTCTTCTAAGGCATCGAGTCCGCTTTCAAAGGATATAACTTCATAGCCAGCATGCTCCAGTTCCATTTCAAGTAACCTTCTCAGTTTTTTGTCATCTTCTATAATCATTAATTTGATTCTCTTGTTTTCTTCCATAAACCTTGGCACCTCGGGCAGCTAATTTGACATTCTTGGTTATTCAATTGTTAATATAAGTAAGTAATGTCAATTTGCATATTGAAAAAGCAAGAGCGTGATGTTATAATTTAAACTCGGACGGAGGCGTGTCCGAACTGGCTAAGGAGCCGGTCTCGAAAATCGGTGGACCTTACGGTCCTTGTGGGTTCGAGTCCCACCGCCTCCGCCATTTTTTATTTTTTCTGCGATTTGTTGAAAACATTCTGCCATATTTGTTCAAAGTTTACAGATTTTTTAGAAAACTCGACAAATATTTCCGGAAGTGTTGATTTTACTAACGCTAGAGCATAATCATCTTGAAATACGCTCAATATGTAATAAGTTACGATCGGACCTTTTTCTTTTTTCCAGATCCGGTACGTGATGGTGAGGGAGTTGTCTGTCGAAAGGTTTTGATATATTACTAAAAATATTTTATCTACGTAATTTATATAGTCATCATAATCTTGTGATGAGCTTACACTATCTGTTAGGAGTGATTTCTTAATTTCATCCTTTTTTTTGTTTAATTCTTTAATAATGGCTTGAAAAGCAATTTGAAAAGCCCCATCCTTGATCGTAACTTCGTTGAACGAAGGACCTGTGTACTCACCAAGTCCGTAAATAGGCCTTTTATCAGTCATTTCTTTAAGTTTTTCAGTATAAACAGTGTTTTCGTATATTAACAAGGCTTCTTTGTCTGTTTTTGATACATCTGGAAAATATTCCATAACCTGGGGTGGAAGAGGAGTAATTTTTTGCGTATTCGTTGTTAAAAGCTGACCTATTATTAAAACGGAAGCAATAAGTAAAAAGATACCCCAGAAGACAAATTCTTGTATGTTCACTTTATCACCTCGTCTAAATGTTCAACTGTTATCTGCTTTGTATCAACGTATTTCACCACATAAATCTTCAGTGCTTCTTCATAGGATAGATTATCTAAAAATAATTTACCTTCTTTTAAATTTACCTTCTCTCTTTCTATCAATAACTTGTTGTTGCCATAAGCATTAAACCACGGTTCGAATTTTTCCGGATAGATGATTTTCTTTATGCCAAGTCCTTTTATTATTTTCCTTACTAAATATGCCCTGAGCATGTCACCAAATGCAGGATGATACGGACCAGCAACGACAAATCTCAACTGACTTTGGGGAATATGGTAGCCTATTCTCAAAACATTTCCACCGTTGCTTTCGATGAGAATGACCATATCACTTACTGTGTCAAGGGCCTGCTCCATACTCAAAGGTGAATATAGATTACTTTGTAACATCTTCTCCAATTCTGTATCCTTAAACACAATAGTAGGGTGAATTCTGTACTGTTTAACGTTTAGATTAAGTAAAGTTCTAACTGTTTCGATGGATTTTTCTTTAGTGTCTTTCGGCAGTCCAACCATTAGATGTACAATTACTTGAAAATCTGATTCGATTAGCTTTAGTGTTTCAATAACTGTTTCTGCATTGTATCCTCTGTTGGACGCTGTGAGGACCTCGTTATCAAGGCTTTCAACACCTATCTCAATAGTTTTCACATTATGTGCTTTTAAAAAGCTTAGTGTTTCTTTATTAACGGCATCAGGTCGTGTCGATATTCTTTTTGGAATTTCAGGGAATAAGGAAAGAAATTCGACCATTACTTCCAGCGGTAACGATGTAAAAGTGCCACCATAGAACGCTATTTCATCTACAAATTTGATATCTTTTTCTTTGAGAACATAAATATCTGGATATACTTCTCCTGTCATAATACGTTGATTACAAAACACACAACGTGTTTTGCAACCAGCATTTGGCAAAAATATCGGATAGATCTTCAAGTTTTTCCTCACTTCAAGAGAGCAACTCCTTGACTACTTCGTTTACAATTTTTCCGTCGGCTGAACCCTTTACTCTGCTCATTACTTCTTTCATAACCTTTCCAAAATCGTTTTTGGTTGCGTTCAGTTCAATTATTACTTGATTAGCTATGGCTTGTATTTCTTCACGAGAAAGCATCTTAGGTGCATATTGTTGGAGTATTTTTAGTTCCTCTTCTTCTAAATGAGCTAAATCTTCTCTGCCTGCTTGTCTGTAAGCTTCTACAGACTCTTGTCTTTTCTTAATTTCTTTGAGTATTATCTTGGCTATGTCATCATCCGTGGCCTCTTTTTTCTCACCTTCAACCTCAAAATATCCGATAGCTGTTTTTATGGATCTTAAAACTCTTAATTTCAGTTCATCCTTATTCCTCATGGCTTCTTTCATATCTGACATTATTTTTTCTTTCATGGTCATACCTGATCCTCCTTGCTTGGAATTAACTCAAAAAACCTGTTATAAAGTTTCTCACTGCGTTCAAATTTGCTTTTGAATTGTATCCACCTTCGTGAACTATTATTGAACCGCTAACTCTTTCTGCAAGTTTAGAAATTAACTTTCCGATTTCTATATAGTCCTTATCAACAAGTGAAAATCTTCCGACAGGATCGTTTATATGTGTGTCAGTGCCAAATGAAAGTATGAAAAAATCTGGGCCAAAATCTTTTATTTTATCGTACGCTTTTTTCAAGGCAATTTTGTATTCTGAAAAGTTGGTACCCTCTGGTAATGGTATATTGAGATTCGTACTTTCTGCTTTTCCAATACCCGTTTCGTTTGGATAACCACTGTACCATGGATAAAAGACTTTTGGATCACCATGTATAGATACATACAATACTTCAGGATCGTCGTAAAATATATCTTGCGTACCATTTCCATGGTGGAAATCTATATCCAGTATAGCTACTCTTAAACCTTTGCCTTCAAGATAGCGGGCGGCAACTGCTGCGTTATTGAAATAACAATAACCACCACCGTATCTTTTCATTGCATGATGTCCAGGAGGTCTAGTGAGTACGTAAGTAACCTTAGAATTTTTCAATGAATACTCTACGGCCGTTAAGGTAGCTTCAACCGAAAGAAATGCAGCTTGATAGGTTTCTTTCTTTATCGGTGTACCCGTATCAAATATTGGATCGACAAAGAAGACTTCTGGTAGGTATTCACCCTCTAATATCTTGCTTGATTTGTTCTTTATGTATGATACATAGCCTTCGTCGTGTGCAAGCAAAAGCACACTTTCAGGAAAAGCGGATAAGCTTACTTCCTGAAAATGCGCTCTTAAGAACTTATCTACTAACGAAAGTCTTGAAGGACATTCAGGATTCCTAACAAATTTTCCGTTGTCTATCTCCTTTTTTGGTAAGAAAAACCTGTTTAACTGAGAGCAAAAAGCAATATCATCCCTCAAGTTCTTCAATCTTCTTTACCCTTCTTTCGTGCCTTCCACCTTCAAAAGAAGAATTCAAAAAGGCATCAACTGTCCATTTTGCCAGCTCTATACCCATGAGCCTGCCTGGAAGTACAAGTACATTTGCGTTGTTGTGTCTTCTAGCATATGCCGCCATGTCTGGAAAAAGACATAATGCAGCCCTTATTCCTTTGATCTTATTTGCGGCTATTGACATGCCTATACCTGTTCCACACATTAATATACCGAAAACACATTCTTTGTTAACCACTTTTTCCGAAACTTTCTTAGCGTAGTCAGGATAGTCTACACTTTCTATGGAATATGTACCACAATCCACAATCTCAAAACCTTTATTGATAAGGTATTCTTTAACCTTTTCTTTTAGTTCGAACGCTGCGTGGTCACTTCCAATAGCTATTTTCATTTATCTCACATCCAAGTACTCATTTTATACTATTAACAGCTTCCATAGTCGAACTATAGTTTTTAATGACTTTATCGAGTGCAGTCATTACAAGTAACTTTTTTATACTTTCATTCGCATTTGCAAATACAATCATGCCATTTGAAGAAAGTGCCGTTTTATACAAACTTACGAAAGTACCGAGTCCAAAACTATCCACAGCACTTACGTTACTCAAATCGAACACAATTTTTGCTTTCCCTTTTTTAATAAGATTCTCAACAACCCAGTTTCTTAAATTCATAGCATTTTGCATGCTTATCTCACCGTTCAAAGAAACTATAGCGACTCCAAACTGTTCTGTAAACGTATACATAGCTTCTTCCTCCTTTCACTCGGAATAGCAGTTTATAATTTCAAAAAACTAACCGCACTTTTTTCATCATCAAAGATATTGAAAATTCTATCAAGGGCTGTCATTTTAAACAGGTTTCTCAGGTTACTATCAATATTTATAATTGCTGTGGTTCCTGCATTCATCAATGATTGTTTATGTATCATGATAACCACTCCCAAGCCTGTACTGTCAATGTATTTTGTTTTAGAAAAGTCAAGTAGAATCTTTTTGTATCCTTTTTCGAATGTATTTTCATATACTTTTCTTTTGATCTCCTGTGAGTTTGTCAATTCAATCTCTTCTGGCAAGACGAACTTAACTATATCTGGTTCAATAATAATTATTTCCATAATAACGAATTCACCCCTTTTTACATTACTTTATTATCCTTATCAAACCTACCATCTTACCAATTATTCGCACTTTCTTTGGTTCGCAAATTATCGTTTGATATGCATCGTTTTCCGGTATCAACTCAACATGATCGTTGCGGAGTACAAACCTTTTAAGTGTGATTTTGTCCTCCACTACAGCTGCAACTATGGCGTTGTTTTCTGCCGCATATTGCTTTTTCATAACAACGTAATCCCCGTCCATTATGTGAGCATTTATCATACTGTCACCGTGCACCCTTAGGGCGAAGTATTCACCGTAGCCTTTTAACATTAAAAGTGGTACTTCTATCTCCTCGTCAACCTGCTCAAACATCTCTATTGCTTGTCCGGCAGCTATTCTTCCTTTTACCGGTACGATAACGCTTTCCTTTCGTTCTGTAAGTGATATAGTTCGTGGACCTTTCCCCCTTTTTATGTATCCTTTTTTCTCAAGTGCTATCAAATGTTGCTGTGCTCCTCTTGGGGTCATCTTGAAATGACGAGCTACATCTCTAATAGATGGAGCATAACCTTTCATTATTATGTAGTCTTTAATAAATTCAAAAATATGTAGCTGTTTTTCTGTTAAACTCTTCATATATCAAACACCATCCTAGCGTATATCTTTTCCCCAGATCTTTGTACGAAGAACATATGATACGTAAGTGCCTTTATTCTGAGTGTTACTTTTGTCTTGCAAAAATAAATGCAAGAATTTTCAACTTTGAAAGGATAAAGTCCTCTGTCCATAGTAGATATTATATCATTAATCACATCAAATACCACATCGGAGTATATTTCTGTACATCCATTGGCAAGCATATTATAACATTTTTTTGTAAAATTTTCCAAACAGTTACTTAATACATTTTCATCAGTTCTTGTCTCGCTGTTTTTTATCAAAATGTCAACAACATCCCTTAAAAATTCCTCCACACTTTCTGCGCTCAATTCGTAATAAAGGTCTGCCTTATGTTCTAGCTCTTTATACAAATCATTCATCACCACCGATAACGGCAAAGTCTGCGACTATATCACCATCAGCAAGGTGCATGACTTTGACACCTTGAGCAATTCTACTTCTGACTGGTATATCAGAAACCTTAAATTTAATACTTGCACCATCTTTTGTGAATAAAACAATTTCTTCGTTACCTAAGATATACGAAACTCCTACTATTGGTCCTGTTTTTTCAATTTCCCCAATGTTCTTTATACCGATACCATCTCTTGATTGTTTTCTGTATTCACTGACTTCTGTTAATTTTCCATAACCATTTTCAGTAACAGTAAGTATATAACCTATGTCATTTTCAAGTATGGTTGAAGATATAACCTCATCGCCTTCGCGTAGTCTGATTCCCCTAACTCCTGCAGCATTCCTTCCCATTGTTCTTACATCTCCGACGCCAAATCTAATACTCATGCCGTATTTTGTAGATATTAAAATAGTGTTTTCTTCAGAATTAACTCTCAAAACTGATACAAGTTCATCTCCTTCTTTAAATGTTATTGCTCTAATTCCCTTCGAAGTTATATTCTTAAAGTCTTCGAGACTAGTGCGCTTAACTATACCATTTTTTGTGACAAAAAATAGATCTCCACTGTAATCAGTAATATCAACCATCGTCAAAATTCTTTCTCCATTCTCCAATTTAACGTATTTATTAACAGGTTTACCTTTGTTACTTCTGTTGCTCTCTTCTATTTCTATATTTTCGATTTCATAGACTTTTCCAAATGAGGTAAAGAATAATGTCTTACTGTGGAGTTGAGTGTAAAGTACTTGAGATATAATATCATCTTCCATTAGATTAGCACCAATGACACCTTTGCCATTACGCTTTTGGGTTCTGAAAGCGTTGACATCCATCAACTTTAAAAAACCTTTTCTCGTAAGTGTGATTACAACATCTTTGTTTGGTATAAGATCCTTCTTTTCAAATCTTGTTACTATTTCTTCTTGCTCAGTTATCTCTGTTCTTCTTTTATCTGCATATCGTTTTTTCATATCAAGTAGCTCTTCTATAATCGTTTCGTAAACCTTTTCATCGTTCATGAGCAATTCTTTTTCTTTTTCAAGCTTTATCAATAACCCTCTATATTCCTGTTGCAGATTTTGTGTTTCTAAATTTGTTAATCTGCCAAGTCTCATTTCAAGCACAGCTTTCGCTTGTTCTTCGCTCATTTGTAGTATCTCAATAAGCTGAGCTGCGGCGTCAGAAGGATCTTTGGAATTCCTTATTATGTTAACAACCGTATCTATTGCCTTTGATGCTTTTATTAATCCCTCAACAATATGTGCCCTTTTTGAATCTTGTTGATACTCATACTGTGTTCTTTTTCTTACAACTTCAAATCTATGCTTTACGTACGCTTCAATTAGCTGCTTGAGGTTCATCAATCTTGGTTGTTTATCAGCATCAATGACGAGAAAGTTTGCATTAAATCTGATTTGTAAGTTAGTTTTTTGATAAAGATTGTTCAGTACAACATCTTCATTTACATCTTCTGTTAATTCTATAACTATTCTTAAACCTTCTTTATCGCTTTCATCCCTAAGATCTTTGACAGGTATTTCTTCCTCTTGTAAGTAATCTGCTATCTGTTGAATTAGCTCTGCCTTACTAACTCCATAGGGAATTTCTGTAATTACTATACTTTTTTTCTTTTTTTCGTGCTTAATTTCAACTTTCCCACGAACAATAAAGCTACCTTTTCCTGTAGCGTACATTTCTCTTAAACCAGCTTTTCCGATAATGATTCCACCAGTTGGAAAATCCGGACCTTTTATCAATTCAATAAGTGCTTCAACTGATATATTTTTATCTTTAATAAATTCTATTGTAGCATCAACAACATCGGAAAGGTTATGAGTTGGAATGTTTGTAGCCATTCCAACAGCAATTCCATTTGCACCGTTTAAAAGCAAATTTGGAACTTTTGCGGGAAGTACTTCAGGTTCTTCCAAGCTACCGTCGAAATTATAAAGCATCCTAACGGTTTGCTTATCGATGTCTTCTATCATTTCTTCGGCTATTTTGTGTAACCTTGCTTCTGTGTATCGCATCGCTGCTGGTGGATCTCTGTCTATTGAACCAAAGTTCCCTTGTCCCTCAACAAGAGGGTACCTCATAGACCAAGGCTGTGCCATACGCACCAAAGATTCATATATTGAGGCATCACCATGTGGATGATACTTACCCATAACTTCTCCGACGATACGTGCAGACTTTTTGAATGGTTTGTTATGCGAAAGTCCTAATTCGTACATTGAGTATATTATTCTTCTTTGAACAGGTTTTAAACCATCTCTCACATCAGGGATTGCGCGCCCAATAATAACACTCATTGAGTAACTCAAATACGATTTTACAAGCTCTTCTTCAAGGATTCTTTCAAGAATGTTGTTTTCATTACCTTGCTGCTTTATTTCTTCCACGTTTGTAAACCTCCCGCTAGTGATAATAAATTTCAAACAGAAAGTTTCGTTTTGTATACGACATTAAACTCAGCAACTACGTATGAGAAAATTTCTTAAATTTAAGAATCAATTTGAAAATTTAGGAAATTCTTGCACCTGGTTCTATATTAGATGAAACTGTTAAAAGTGTGAGTTTATTATCCTTTTTTGCCGCAAGTAACATGCCTTTTGATTCAAGTCCCATTAGTTTTGCAGGCTTCAAATTTGCTACAACCACTATTAACCTATTTATAAGTTCTTCTGGTGTATAATATTGAGCAATTCCAGCAACAATTTGTCTCTGCCCAAGTTCACCAAGATCTATTTGCAGTTTCAATAATTTTTCAGATTTTTCTACCTTTTCAGCCTGTATTATTCTTGCTACTCTTAAATCGATTTTCTTAAATGTATCTATGTCTATCAACTCTTCCATTGTTACGACATTTTCTATCTGCTTTTTTTCCATATTTTTGCCCTCCTGTTTTACGTTCTTTTCTTCTTTCGCTTCAAATTTCTTGAACAAAGGTTCCCCATGAAGGATTGTTTTGCCTTTTAGAAGATCCCATCCTTCGAGAAAATCTTTGCTAAAACCTTCGATCACTGACAACCTCCTGTATACTTCTTTAGACGATTCAGGCATTACGGGAGATAAGAGTGTAGCCACTTTTAATATGTTCTCTGTAACTATCGTTAACACCGTACCAAGCCTTTCCTTTTTTCCTTCCTTAGCAAGAATCCAAGGCTTTGTATCGTCAAAATATTTATTAAGCGATGAGATAAACTGCCACAAGACATCTAAGGCTTCCGTTATTTTATAGCTATCCATCAGTTCAACAAATTTATTTTTTACGTTTTCATACTCGTCAAGCAGTGATTTATCAATATCATCGAGCTGTCCAATTCCTGGAATTTTTGAATCGAAGTGCTTCTGAATCATTGCAAGAGTCCTATGCAGTAGATTTCCGTAATCGTTTGCAAGGTCAGAATTTAACCGTTTTATTAAGTTTTCCTCTGAAAAGTCACCATCTTTACCGAAAACTATGTCACGAACTAAATAATATCTAACAACATCATTTCCATATTTCTTCACATATTCTCTCGGGTCAATAGCATTACCAAGAGACTTACTAATTTTTTGACCATTAACTGTGAGCCACCCATGTGCAAAGATTTTTTTTGGAAGTGGCAATCCCACAGACATTAACATTGCTGGCCATATAAGACTGTGAAATCTGTTTATTTCCTTGCCAATTAAATGCACATCTGCGGGCCACCATTTGTTAAATTTCTCTTTGTCGTCAGGATAACCAATAGCTGAAACGTAGTTTATTAAAGCATCAACCCAGACGTATACCACATGCTCAGGATCTCCAGGCATAGGTATTCCCCACTTCAGTGTCGTTCTTGTAATGGAGAGGTCTTTCAGACCAGTCTCAAGGATTCTTAACATCTCATTTTTTCTAAATTCTGGCTCAACAAACTCGGGATTTTCTTTGAAATGTTTAAGCAATGGTTCATTGTATTTGGAAAGTCTGAAAAAGTAGTTTTCCTCTTTTATAAGTTGTACATCCCTTTTACATGAAGGACATAGGTTATGACCATGTTCGTCATGTTCAAGTTCTTCCTCGTTCCAGTAAGTTTCGCAAGGCACGCAATACCAACCTTCGTAAGTTCCTTTGTAAACGTCACCATTTTCCTTCATTTTATTTACAAAATATTGGACAGTTTTTATATGTGATTCATCTGTTGTTCGAATGAAATAATCGTTTGTTATTTCGAGATCTTTCCAAAGCTCTTTAAACTTTTCTGCTAAAGTATCGCAAAGCTCTTTTGGGCTAACTCCTTTCTCTCGAGCAGCTTGCGCAATTTTTTGACCGTGTTCATCTGTTCCAGTAAGATAAAATACTTCATATCCCATTAGTCTTTTGTACCTTGCCAGTATGTCACCTATTATAGTTGTATATGAACTTCCAATGTGTGGTTCAGCGTTAACATAATAAATTGGTGTCGTAATATAAAACTTTTTCACCATAACACCTCCAATTTAGTTGTTTTTACTTTTCAGAAAAATTATACCATAACTCTTCAATATTTGCACGAATCCATATTAGCAAAACAAAAGGTGGCTTAAAAAGCCACCTTGACTATCAGAATAAACCAAACTTATAAGTTATTCTACATCGAAAAATTCTTTTAGCGGAGGAATTAGATCAAGATACTTTTTGTAATAGATCAATTTCCAACCGGGTCTAAGAAGATTCTTATCTTTTATAAACTTATTTTCTGAAAGAAGTTTTTCTTCGCTGACTCCTAATCTATATGATAACCTTTTCAATGTATCTCCGGCGTTTACAACATACTCTAGTTTTACAGAAGTTATGCGATTCCCATCCTCGTAAGAATTCAGCACTTTTCCATTCAACACTTTTTCCATAACGCTTAAAACAATTTTTTGGACTGGTATTTCAAAATCTTTGACTATTTTTCCGAAAAGAATTGGCTCTTTTCCGTAAGTTCTGATAGATGGAACAGATAAGTAAACAACATCATTATCTTCCAGGTTTTTCCCAGCATAAGTTATTTTTCCAACCTGTCTTTCATTTACAATAACCTCATATGTAATATTCTCAAAAATGTCGAATAACCATGGATACATTACGAGTTTTTTATCAAACTTGACCTTTCCATCTTCATAGTGTATATTTTGTATTGTTTTTGTAATGATATCTTTTACATCTTTCCCTGTCATTCTGATTAGTTTAACGCCGGTTGTTTTTCCGATGAGTGCATATATATCTTTTCTTGTAATATCACCTTGAGCAATTCCTATGTAATTTGGATTGAATATATTCCAGATTCCTATTGAAGACTTTGTATATTCTATTATTGCCTTGTTTACAATTTCAAGAGTTAAGCTATCTTCCAAAAACGCCATGTACTTGTTGAAACCTACTGTTATTGAAGAACTAAACAATACTTCTTTAAGCCAATTTTGAAATGCCTGCTCATAACTTTCAAACTTCCTTAAAAAATCTTCTGACGGAGTGTAATTTGTTAAGGGTAAATTTTCTACTTTTACAGATCTTGTTTTCCAGTTATTACCAACTTTTTCTGCATTTATTGTTATTTTATTCACACTTTCTCCATCATTTCCGGCTAACGAATAAAACTTGTTTGACTTCTGAGAAACGTAAACAAAAGATTGATTTCCAAAAAGAAATCCATCAACGTCTTTTGAAAATTCTCTAACGAGTATGTCTCCTATGTTTAGATTACTCTCCAGTGCTATTCTTCTACCACTTAAAGGATCGGTTGTTATACCTCCGCTGGTAGCAATAAGCAAAAAATTTGCTCCTTGACTTTTGGCAGACGCTATAGCTTTCCTGACACTACTGACTAAATCGTCAAACTCATAGCTACCGTAAGGTACGGCAACACCTATAATTCCAACTTTTATTCCATTTTTGAGTTGTCTAACTAAGAAGCTCTTAACTCCTGGGACATTGCGCAAGTTTCCAGCCAATGTTGTGGCTTTCAAATTTTGAATTACTCTACTTAACTCCTTTTTTCCAGTACTCAATTCAAAACTGCCTGGAATAAATACGTCATAACCTACTAAATTAAAAGCCTCTACTACAGGATCGTTATTTAAAGTTTGAGAAAAATCACCAAATGGTGAGCCATAAAGCAGGTTCCCAGTGTCGATTAGCAATACGTCTTCGTTTAACCTTTTAAGTTCTTTAATGTAGTAATCTATGACTGCTAAACCTTTTGCTTCATACGTATCACTAAAATAATTATACGGAAAAACTGTTCCGTGAAGGTTTGACGTGTGAATTATTATAATTTCCGTGGAAAATGCGAGGGTAATCAAAAGATTAGTCACTACCAATAAAAAGACGCATTTTCTCATCTTTTTCCCTCCTCTCTGAGTTTTTCATAACATTCTTTGCAAACAGCTATGTACTTTTCTTTTCCGCCAACATCGTATATTCCACCGTTTGTTCTTGTTTTAAAAGATAAGGTACCGCTGTATTCTCCACAAACTTCACATACAGCCTTTTTCTTAATGACCTCGTCTGCTAATGACAACAACAAAGCAGTTGTTTCAAAAGGTTCCCAAAGATAATTCATATCCAAACCAGCGCAGTAAACATCTACCCCTTCTGATACGATTTTTTTGACTAGTTTCACAATAGAAGTATCGAAAAAATGAATCTCATCAATAAAGATAGCTTCTGGCTTATCGCTTAAGCTGTTGTAGAATTCATCCATTTCAGCAACATCTTTTACTGCTTTTGCAGGCATTTTAAATAGTTTGTGTGTGACAACATCGTCTTGGCTGTACCTATCATCAATTTGTGGCTTAATTATCTTTGTCCGCTTTTTGCCAAGCTCATAGATCTCGGCAAAATTAAGAAGTTCTGTAGTTTTACCTGAATACATAGGACCTGTAATAACTGTAAGTTTTCCAAAATTTCTCAAAACTCTACACCCCCAATATTGTTTGAATTTCTGACCAAACTTTGAAAAATCTGGTATAATTATACCAGAAAAAGGAGGTTATGTACAGATGAAATTAACAACCTTTCAAAAAGACAAATTAGTCGATACTCACGCTCACCTGCATATGGAAGACTTTGATAACGATAGAACGGATGTTTATGAACGTACTAGAAGGTTAAGATTTGTATTAAATGTTTCCACATGTATGGATGATCTTCACGATACATTAGTAGTTTGCAGAGAGCTTGAAAACGTATATGCAGCTGTTGGAATACATCCACATAATTCTGCAAAGGTTCCAAAAGATTACCTTGATAAAATTGAAGATTTTGTAAAGGGTGGAAATAAAGTTATTGCGGTAGGAGAGATAGGTCTTGACTATTTTAGAAATTTGTCACCCATTGACATACAAAAAAAGGTTTTTATTGAGCAGCTTGTAATTGCAAAGAGCCTGAAAAAACCGGTAATTTTGCATATCAGAAATGCTTACGAAGATACGTACAAGATCATCAAAGATATTAACATCGAATGCGGTGGTATTGTACATGCATTCAGTGGCGATGAAAATTGGGCAAAAGAATTTGTTAAGATTGGATTTAAAATAGGGATAGGTGGACCTGTTACGTATCCTAAGAACGATTTACTTAGGAATGTGGTCAAAATAATAGGTGTGGAAAATATTGTTACTGAGACAGACAGTCCTTATTTACCACCTCAACAATATCGCGGGAAGAGGAATGAACCGGTTTATGTACAGCATGTTTACGATCAATTGCAGTTGCTGTCTGGATTAGAAATCGATGAGTTGTGCGATGTGATTTGGAACAATGTAAAAGAAATTTTGAAATTTCAAGTTATCGACGGGGTTGGTTGTAGAAATGATTGAAATAATAGAGGGTATATACGTTGGTAGAAGTGAAGGTAAAATTTTAGTTTCGGTTGGTGGTATAGTTCTTGGAATATACACAGATGCCGAGAGTTTTTCGGAAGTTCAGGAAGGTGTTAAGATAGCTGTTTTTGCAAAGGTGATAATTAGCCAAGATGATATATTGCTCTACGGATTTGATTCGAAAGCTAAAAAGGAAGCTTTTGAAAAATTGATTAAAGTATCCAAGCTCGGACCTAAGACCGCTGTTAAAATACTTTCTGCAACAAATGTTCAGTATCTATCAAACGTTATATCATCTGGAGATGTTGAAAAACTTGCAAGTATACCAGGAATCGGCAAAAAAACTGCAGAAAGAATAATTGCAGAACTCAAAGATGAATTTGAACCAATCGGTGTTGATGAAAAATTCTCAGAAGCAATAGAGGCTCTTGTATCACTTGGTTATTCAAAAATTCAAGCAAGAATGGCGGTTAATAAAGTGATTAAAGAATTTGGAGATAATAGGAATGTATCCCAAGTTATAAAGGAGGCACTGAAGGTATTGGTAAAGATGTAAAGTTGTAGATAGTGGAAAAAGGGATGGGATTATGGGGTAAACAGTGTTGGAAATGCACCTACGCAGGTTATAGTAAATCCAACACTTGGATATAAACTTGACCCTGGGGAACCAGGTATTCCATCTGGTGCACCAGCAAGTAGAAGCATATTGCGCGTTCTTAATCAAGAACTTGCAAATTATATGGACTTTAAAAAACAAGCGATGGAAAAAGGTGGATTTATCATCGCTGGTGGAATATATTTGGACCTTGAAAAACGTGGCTCTTTCCTTGCAGCCGTAGCAGGTAAAACAAAAGTTTTGATGTATATTCCTGGCGATAAAGAAAATCAAGATGGAAGAATTGGAGACGAATTAGATCCAAGTAAGATGGATAAGGACATAAAGCAATCAAAAATACAACAAAAAATAGATGAGTTATATAGAAAACTATCCATTACAAATGATCCTCTTGAAAGAGAACAGTTACAACAACAGATCTTACTTTTGACCATGGCTATAAACGCTCTTACTTTCGGTATGAAGATTCCAGAGTTTCTTGTTGGAATGCTTTTGAATACCACTGTGTAACATTTTAATTTCCCGTTATGGTAATAATCTGCATTCAAAATTTAGGAGGGATAGGGAGTGACATTATCAAAGATAATCGAATCTCTTGGTTTGAAGGTTGTTTATTTTTGTTATGATTACGAAATTGAACACGGATATGTTGGTGACTTGTTGAGTATTGTGATGCGCTCAGCGCAGCAAAATTCCGTGTGGTTGACAGTTCAAAGTCATGTGAATATTATTGCTGTTGCGGCTCTTACAGGAACAAAAGCTATAATTCTTTGTGAGGGACTTGAATTTCCAGAAGAGACAATTCATAAAGCCAGGGAAGAGAATATAAATCTTCTAATATCGAATGAAAATTCATATATAACAGCAGGGAGAATATACGAACTTGGCATCAGATAAATTACTAGTTGCTGATTTGCATATACATTCTTGTTTATCTCCATGTGCGGACATAAGCATGTTACCTTCTGTTGTGTGTGGAAAGAGGATAGATATCTTCTCTATAACTGATCATAACACCGCTCAAAATGTAGCGGCTTTTATTAATTTTTGTAAAGATAAAATAGTTGTTCCTGGTATAGAAATACATACTGTGGAAGATGTTCATATACTTGGATATTTTCAAGATTTTGAGAGTTGCATAAAGGTTTCAAATCATGTAAGGGAAAATGTTACTCCTTTTGTATACGACCCTGAAAAATTTGGTTATCAAATAGTTATAAACGAAAATGAGGAATTCATAGAAACTGTTGACTTTTACTTGGGTTTTCCAACGAACCTTACAATTCAGCAAACTCTTGAAATCATATATAGGCACAATGGACTTGCAGTTTTTGCACACGTTGATAGAAGATTTGGTGCAATTTACCAGTTGGGTATAATTCCAAAGGGTACTGAAATAATAGAAGTCAGAAAAAAAGAGACATTTTTAGAATATAATAAAAAGGGATACATAGTCTTAACATCGTCGGATGCTCATCAGCCAGATGAGATAGGTTCTCGGAAAATATACTTTTATGATGAATTAGTAAATGTATCCGATGTCCTGACTTTTATTTGTGAGAGGAGGTTTAAAACTATTTGGGATTAATTACCATCGCAGATCATATCCACGATATTGCTGAGAATTCTATAAATGCTGGAGCGAAGAATGTCGTTGTTACAGTCAAGGAAACAGAAGATACGTTTTACTTTTCTGTTGAGGACGATGCTGGTGGAATAAAACCTGAAATCCTGGACCGTATTTTTGATCCATTCGTAACGACAAGGAAAAAGGAAATTCGAAGAGTAGGACTTGGGTTACCGTTCCTTAAGCAAGCGACTGAGCTTACAGGCGGCTATACCAGAATAACTACCAAATTAGGAATTGGAACGAAGACAGAGGCACTTTTTTACAAATCGAACATAGATTGTCAACCTGTTGGGAATTTGGTAGACACGTTTTTAGTGCTTATTTTGAACATACACATAAACTGGAAGATAAAAAGATGTTTGATGCAAGATTGTTATACAATTGATAGCGAATCAATTAAGAATTATTTTGGTGAACTAGACTCACCAATGAAAATAACTATTTTAAAAGAATTCCTGGATGAACTTGAAAAATCGTTGTATTCAAAATAAATAAACCATAGATACAAGGAGGGAAACCAAGTGATTAAAAAAGGTATATTCGTACTAACGCTGGTTTTATTACTAACCGTGTTTTCTTTTAGTTTTATCTTAGAAAGTGTTCAGTTTGAAGGATTGAAAATGCTTACAAGTTCTGAACTTGAAGAGTGTTACAAGATGTATGTTGGTAGGGACGTAAACGAAAATGCAGTTTACGAGATCTTAAGTAATTTAGATGACACAGGCTATTTTGATGAGATTGATTATCAAATTGTTGAAGGAAAAGAACCTGGGAAAAAGATATTAAAGATAAAGGTAATTGAAAATGAGCCAGTTAAAAAAGTAAACTTAGAAGTCGTTGGTCCTGGAGTCTTAGATAAGGAAAGTATCCAGAAAGAGTTAAAGCTAAAAGAAGGAAAGCCTTTTAGCTTTGCGAAATTTTGGGAAAGTATAGATAGTATAGCCAAGCTTTATTCTTCGAAAGGTTATCTTGTAGCAACTCCAAAGAGTCAAGATAAATCGTTTGCATTTGTGTATGTTGGTGGTAAGGTAGAAGAAAGCGAAATTTCTTTCTTAGTGACAGAGTACGTGCTTTACGACTTAGAGTTCGACGTTGTAAGTGAAGATGAGGATTTAAAAAAAGAATTTGCGAAAATCAAGTCGGAAATAGGTGTTAAAAAATACAGAGACTACGAGTCTAAGAATTGGTTTGAAAAGATATTTGATTCCGAAAAAGACTATGTCCCAACACTCCAAACAATTCAAGGAATTTTTCAGAGTATATCTAAATATGTTTATTTTAGGGTAGTTGATATGTCTGTGCAGCAAACTGGTTCCAAGATCCCTGCAAAAAGTATTTCAATAACACTAACTGACAATACCGTGGTAAGGCAACCACTAAAGCTCAAAGGTATAAAAACTGTTGGTAATACCGTTTTCATGCAGAAAGAACTCATTGGTGAAACAAAGGAAGACACCTATACAAACTATGCAATATTGTCAAAAATCCAGCAAATAAAGGATAAATACGACAGAGCTGGGTATTTCATAGATTTGAATCTTAGCTTAGATGATGAAGGGTATTTGAATATCAAAATCACAGAGATAAAGGTTAGAAATGTAAAGCTATCTGGAAACAATGTTACCAGGGACTATGTGTTTAATGATGTGATAAGTGTTAAACCGGGGGATTATCTCAAAAAGGGTGAACTACAAAATACTTATATAGAGTTATCAAAGCTGAACTTTTTCAAAAACGTAGACATTGGAATCGAACCTGTAGAAGGTGACAGCAGCAAAGTTGATGTTGTGATTAAAATATCTGAGAAAGACAAGAAATTTGACTTTCAAGGTGGGGTAACTTGGGGACCGGTAAAAGATAGACCATGGTGGGAGGGTATTGCTGGACTATTATCACTTTCTACTACAAATCCGTTTGGATATGGTGAGAATATATCAATATCTTTACAAAAAGCACTTTCAACTACTAATCTATCGTTGACAGCCGGTATAAGAAAACCTTTTGGTCTACCAGTCTTGTTTAATAACACATTTTCTTATCAAGATAATCCAAAAGACGGTGGCACAGAGAGTAAACTTTCGTATTCAGTAGAGCTAAACACATTGAAAACACCTTTGGGACAATTTGGAATAGGTGTTGGGTACAAAGACACAACATATGCTACAGATACAACTCTTAATACAAAAACAGTCAGTATATCTGGGAATTATGTCTATGAAACTCTTGATAACTTGTATGTACCAATGAAGGGTTTTTCGTTCACATTGACTGGGACAAAATATATACCACTTTCTGAAAAAGGATCTGATGCGTTGAGTTATCTCGGTGAGCTTACATTCCATATTCCTTTGGATCAATCAATTTCGCTGGCTTTTAGATTGCTTTCGGGTCAAGTTTTTCAAACTGCTGGCGAACCTGTTACATACGAATTGACTGGGTTAAACCAGGTAAGAGGTGTGAAGTCATCTGATAAGGGAACGGTCATAGGCCTAAGTAACAACGAAATAAGATTCAAAGCACCCGACCAGATGTTTTACATCTCTGTCTTTTACGATTTGGGATTTGTTGATAACATATTCTCATTTAATAAGCTCGTTAGCTCAGCTGGTATTGAGTTTGGATTAACAGTACCAATATTTGGTCTAATACGAGCTGGTTGGGGTATACCAATACCTTCTACTCAGCTCAATTTTTACTTCATGTTTGGTAAAACATTTTAATCCTTTAAGAAGAGGTAAAGTCTTATGGATAAATTAACTGAACTTATTGAAGAGCTGAACTCAATAAAAAAACAGGCAGAAAGTATGGTAGAAGCGCGATGGTCTGAATTTGAAATGTTGCGGGAAAGAGGGTCTGAAGAAGAACTTTTTTCTGAACTAAGCTTTTGCATCTTAACTGCAAACTGGAGTGCACAAGGTGGAATAAAAGCTCAAAAACTCATAGGAGATGGGTTTATATACTTAAGTGAAGAGGACTTAGCACAAAAATTAAGAGAGATAGGCCACAGATATCCAGAAGCAAGAGCTAAGTTCATAGCTTCAAATCGTTGGATACTGGGGCAATTGAGAAAACTTTTGTTGGAAAGTGATCCTCGAGAATTCTTCGTAAAGAATGTAAAAGGATTGGGTTGGAAAGAAAGTTCTCATTTTTTGAGAAACGTAGCGTTTACAAATTATGCAATATTAGATAAGCATGTGTTAAGAACTATGATGCGCTACGGGATAATTCAGCAGATACCGAAAGGATGGACGAAAAAAAGATACTTAGATTACGAAGAACGACTTAGAAAAGTTTCAGTTGCCTTTGGAGAGCATTTAGGTAAATTTGACCTTTATTTATGGTACATGATAAAACGTACAGTAGATAAGTAAAAACTTTCAAAGGGGGACATGACATGAAACTTATCGAAAGTGTTCCGAATTTTAGCGAAGGACGTAGGGAAGAAATAGTAAGACAGATCATTGATGAAGCAAACAAGTATCCGAAAGTAAAAATTCTTGATTGGTCAATGGACAAAGATCACAACAGATCAGTTGTAACACTTGTTGGTGACCCAGAACAAATACTTGATGCATTGTTTGATATGACAAAAAAGGCATCCATGTTAATTGATTTGAGATATCATAAAGGTGAGCATCCAAGGATGGGAGCAACTGATGTTATTCCGCTAGTTCCTTTAATTGGAACAACGATGCAAGAATGTGTTGAATGGTCTAAAAAGCTTGGAGAGAGAATTGGCAGAGAACTTAACATACCTGTGTATCTTTACGAAAGAAGTGCAACCTCACCGGAAAGAGAAAACTTATCAGAAATAAGAAAAGGTGAATTTGAAGGATTCTTTGAGAAGATAAAAGATCCAAAGTGGAAACCAGATTTTGGACCAGATAGGGTGCACGAGACGGCAGGAGTTACGGCGGTGGGTGCAAGAGAATTTTTAATAGCATTCAACGTTAACCTTGGAACAAACAACATTGAAATAGCGGATAAAATAGCAAAAGCGGTTAGACACATCAGTGGAGGCTACAGATATGTAAAAGCAATGGGAGTAGAATTAAAAGAAAAAGGAATTGTTCAAGTTTCTATGAATTTAACAAATTACAAAAAATCACCTATATTTAGAGTATTTGAAACTATAAAAAGAGAAGCCCAACGTTATGGTGTACCAGTGGTAGGTTCAGAGATAATCGGTATGGTTCCTCTGCAAGCCCTTGTTGAAACGTTTGCTTGGTATTTGCAAATTGATGATTTTGGAACTAACAGGATAATTGAGCAAAAATTGATCGAACAGTTAACAAAAGGTGAGTAAAAGACTAAATACACTGTAATAATTTACATAAGGAGGTGCTATTGCATCTCCTTTGTTTTTTTGGTATAATTAGTTCGTACCACGAACAATTGATCATCTAAGAAAATATTCACGTGTTGTAATAAATTTTTCAGGAGGTGAGGTTTATGGAGTACAGAAAAGTTGGTAAATGGGGTTTGAAGGTAAGTGAGTTATCTCTTGGTACATGGCTCACATTTGGTAACCAACTTGATTTGAATGCAACCAAACAGGTTGTAAGGTACGCAGTTGAAAATGGCATCAACTTTATTGACACAGCAGAGGCCTACGCTAATGGTATAGCTGAATCTATGCTTGGAATGATTTTAAAAGAATATCGTAGAGAAGATTTAGTTATATCAACTAAGATATTTTGGGGTGGCGATGGTCCAAACCAAAGAGGTCTTTCAAGAAAGCATTTGCTGGAAGGTACTTGGAATTCGTTGAAAAGATTGCAGCTTGATTATGTTGACATACTTTATTGTCACAGACCGGATCCAGAGGTACCTATGGAGGAAATTGTTTGGACGATGGATCAAATCTTAAGAAGTGGACTTGCGTTTTATTGGGGTACAAGTGAATGGAGTGCAGAAGAAATTGAACATGCTTGGCGTGTTGCGAAAGAACTTAACTGTATACCACCTATCGTTGAACAACCACAGTACAACTTGATATTCAAAACACGAGTAGAGAAAGAATATGCACCACTTTACGAAAAATACGGTATTGGTACAACCATATGGAGTCCACTTGCTTCTGGCGTTTTAAGCGGTAAGTATTTAGATGGAATACCACAGGGTTCTCGGCTTGACAGATGGCCTTGGCTTAGGAAAACTTTAGAAGAAAGAGGAATATTTGAACAGCAAACAACCGAAAAGCTTAGAAGACTAAGAGAAATCGCAGAAAATCTTGGTGTTACAATGTCTCAACTTTCAATAGCATGGTGCCTGAAAAATTCACACGTTAGTAGCGTCATTCTGGGGGTTAGTTCTGTAGAACAATTGAAAGAAAATATCAAGGCTATAGAAGTTAAAGAGAAAATTACGGAAGAAATTTATAATGAACTCAGTTCTCTCTTTTAAATAAAAAATAAATAAAAAAACCGGGAGCGTGAAGCTCCCGGTTTTTCAAATAACCAAAATCATTGGGATATTAATTTTTGAAAGGATTATAAAACCTACCATGATTTACAAAGATAGAGAATAATATTATCGAGATCAATATTAAAACACAGACCAACAATGCAATGTAATCTTTTAATTCAAACTTTTTGTTTGTATACCACGTACGTTTTTTGTGTTTACCAAACCCTCTCAAATCCATGGCGTTACTAATCTTCTCAACCCTGTCCATAGTGGAAAATATTAAAGGAATCAGTATCAAAAGAGCATTTTTAAATCTCTCTTTTAGTTTAGCCTTTCTTGAAAGTTCAACACCCCGTGCTTGTTGCGCAAGACTTATGTCAATGTAAGACTTTTGAACATCTGGAAAATATCTTAAAGTTAGTGCAACAGCATAGGCTATTTTGTAATTCACACCTATTTTGTTTAAAGATGATGCAAGCTCGCTTGGATTTGTGGTGAATAAAAACACCATACCTAGTGGTATAACAGAGATGTACTTGAAAAATTTTGTGGCTTGGTAAAAAATTTGTTCGAGTGTAAGAGTGTAAGTTTCCGTAAACCTCAATAGTTCGTGTTTAGTTCCATAAAGCCTTACACCTTCTTCTGGGGAAAAGATGAATGTTATAATTTCGTTTATCAATAAAAATATTAAGACATACACTAACATTAATTTTATTTTCGCAAATTTTATCTTGGCTAAGTAAATTAATGTGAAAGAAAAAACAAGCATTATAATGATTATTCTAATATCGTAGGTATACATAACTGCTGATGTTAAGATAATAAACCCAAGAAATTTAGTCAGCCCCGACAGACCATGAATAAATGATGTTTTTGAATCATAGGAAATTAACTTTTCTTGCATTACTCTTTCTCACCAACCTGTCGTAATTTATGAAATGTTGTACAAAACTTGTTTCATCACTTACACCAACCATCTGAGCAAGCGTGTAAAGTGTCGTTTCTTTTAGGTTTGCTCTATTTACTAAGTGCATGTTTGTTAGAATAGCAGATGGTTTTGTATCGGCGATTATCTCCCCATCAGCAAAAACAATTGTTCGGTCTGTGTACTCCATGATTAAATGCATATCGTGCGTGATCATTAAAATTGTGACGCCCAGAGAATTTAGTTCATCCAGAAAATCCATTATCTCAGAATAATGGCTAAAGTCTTGTCCTGCTGTTGGCTCATCAAGTATTAATATCTCTGGCTCGAGAGTGAGTATAGATGCTATTGTGACTCTCTTTTTTTGTCCATAACTCAAAGCGGAAATAGGCCACTTTAGCACACCGTACAGTCCACACACTTTTGATATTTCTCTTATCTTTCTCTCAACATTGGTTTCATCAATACCCCGTAACCTTAATCCAAGTGCCAATTCATCGTAAACTGTACTTTTTGTTATCATTTGGTTTGGGTTTTGCATCACAAAACCTATAATTTGCGCTCGCTCCTTGATACTCATACTTGATATTTCCTTTTGTTTAAAGTATATATTTCCGGAGTCTTCTTTAACGAAACCGCACAAAACCTTTGCAAAAGTCGATTTCCCAGCGCCATTTTTTCCTACAATGGAGATCATCTCTCCCTTAGACACTTCAAGGTTTATATTTTTTAAAACTTGCTTACCTTTCTCATAGGAAAAGCACAAGTTTTCGATTTTTAGCAAAGGCTTATCGAGGCTAAGGTTTGTTTCTACATTTTTCCTTATGTCAGCAATCAAATTTTGCTTATACCAATTCTTAACCTTATTCTTGTCTTCTGTGTCCATTTTAAGTGTATGTATGTAACCAGGTGTTTTTTGGTTGTGAATGTCTATTCCGGCATATTTGAGTGCAGCTACATATAATGGTTCTCTCAAGCCACATGTGACAAGCACATTAGAAGAAACAAGTTCGTGGGGGTTCATATCGGCAACTATTCTACCATCGTTTAGTACAACGATTCTGTCAACAGGTTTGTGAAGAACATCTTCGAGTCTGTGCTCTACAATTATAATGGTTTTTCGTAGATTTTTATGTAAATCGTCTATAATTTCAATAGTTTTTTTTGCTGTCGCTGGATCAAGGTTAGCAAGTGGCTCATCAAAGACAAGAATGTCCACATTATCCACAAGTACACCTGCAATTGTCGTTCTTTGTTTCTGTCCACCTGATAGTTCAAATGGAGAAGACTCAAGAAATTTTTCCATACCGACTAGTCTTGCTGCTTCTTCAACTCTTATTCTCATTTCCTCAATAGGAATGTTATCGTTTTCCAAAGCAAAAGCAATATCCTCAGCAACAGTTAAACCAACAAATTGTGCATCGCTGTCTTGTAATACAGTGCCAATAAATTTGGATAGTTTGAATATATCCAACTCTCTTGTTTCGAAACCTTTTATCTTCAAACTACCAGTAATTTCGCCTTTGTATGCAAACGGTATTAGGCCATTCAAACAATGAACAAGTGTGCTTTTCCCACTCCCGCTTGGTCCTAGTATAAGTACCTTCTCACCAGAATAAATCCGCAGATTGATATTGTAAAGACTTGGTTCCGCTTGCGTGTAATACTGAAACGTAAAATTACTAAATTCTATGATAGGTTTGCTTTCTGCTTGTGGCTTCACTTATGATTTATCTCCTTTCAAAACACTTTATTCTTGTTTTTTTAAACTACCTTTCTTAGGTTTTGTTGCTGCATACACGATAAGCAGTGCAGTACCTATAACTCCCGTACTAATCATATTCATAAATGACGCAGCAATACCTTGAACAAAGACCTTACCGGCAGGTTCTGCGTAAATTATAATGTCAAGTACCGGAGCAATGACTAACCATGCTATTGCATTGCCAATTATTTGAAATAAATTGAATATAAATATATCCTTTCCTTTGAATTCTCCCTCTTCAATCCGGATTTTTTTGTAAGAAAAGCCAAAAATAAAACCTGCTAATCCACTTGAGATGACCCAACTCCACCAAGGGGAACCATATTGAAGTGCGTCACTGATAGCATGACCAATAAACGAAGAAAGCGCACCAGCAATTGGTCCATACAAAGCTGCTATAAATCCCGCAAATCCATATGCGGTTTGGAAACTTGTCTGTGGAACTGGCGAGGGAATTTTTACAAACATAAACAAAAGTGTAAATATAGCTGCCCCAAGTCCAGAAGCAACAACTGTGGAAGTAGTTACTCTGAAATACTTTTTCATCCGACATACCCCCTTTTCTTTTCTTGCACCGCTGTTCATGTTTTTGGCATTAAACACTGATTATACAGCAATAGGTGGATCATTTTCGCCAGATTTTATTGGAGCACCATGGTCTATGGATAGATTTATAGACTTGCTCAAACACATCTGGATTCCATTGATAGTTATAGGTCTAAGTGGGGTAGGTGAACTTTTAAGAGTCATGAGAGCAAATTTATTGGACGTGCGGGGGCTCCTTTTATAACAGCTCTACGTGCAGGAGGTCTTGACGAGAATGTTGTCAGAAGGCACGCTGTGAAAAATGTTATGAATCCGATGGTGAGTATTGCTGGGATGGAGCTACCAAATGTCTTTAGTGGAATGATAATAGCATCCATAGTTCTCAATTTACCAACAATAGGTCCTTTCTTTTCCGATGTTTTATTGAACCATTATCAGACCTTATAATGCCTTTTTTGATGCTCATAGCTTTAATAACTCAAATTGGTAATTTGCTTGCAGATATAGCCTTGACGTTCTTAGATCCAAGAATTAAAATAAGTTAAAGACAAGATAAAGGTGGTGAATTACAAATGATTTCTAAGAGAATTATCAATCAATTCAAAAAGCACAGATTGGGAATATTTGGTTTTTGGTTCATAATCTTACTTTACGTAGTAACTATTTTTGGTGATTTTATAGCACCATACAGTTATAAATCAACGCACTCGAAGTTTGTTTACGCTCCACCGACAAAAATACGATTTATGCACGAAGGTAAATTTATAGGTCCGTTTGTATATGGATTAAAAAAAGAAAGACATCCTGTAACATTCCTGCTGAACTGCGTTGAGGACAAATCAAAAATTTACAAGCTTAAACTGTTTGTTAAGTGAGAAGAGTGCAATTTCTTTGGCTTAAAAACCAACATACATTTATTTGTTATCGAAGCGGAAAGACCACGCTCGCTAAGATAATAGCAAAAATACACGAACCTACTCAGGGTAAGATATTTTATTATAAGGAGGGCATCGAATACGATATTACGAAGAGACTTGGAAAAAATAGAATGCAGTTTAGAAAAGAAGTGCAAATGATTTATCAGAATCCATTTGATTCACTTGATCCAAGAATGAATATAGAACAGATCATTGAGGAACCTTTGGAGGCTCATAGTGTATTCAGCAACAAGAAGGAACAACGAGAGTACATTAAAAACTTACTTTTGAAAGTAGGCTTAAATCCAGGCATGATGGAAAGATATCCTCATGAATTCAGTGGTGGTCAGCGCCAGCGTATTGCAATTGCACGTGCTATTGCATTGAAACCCAAGTTGATAATATGTGATGAACCAACTTCTGCTCTCGATGTTTCCGTACAGAATCAAATTGTAAATCTGCTTGCGAAATTGAGAGAAGAGTATAAAATGAGTTACCTCTTTATATCACATAATTTAGATGTTGTAAAGTATGTAAGCGATAAAATATATGTAATGTACCTTGGAAATGTTGTTGAAGAGTCACAATCTGAAGAACTTTTTTCTAATCCAATGCATCCTTATACAATATCACTTATTGATTCTATTCCATCTTGGAACCCCGAAAATAGAAAACTTAAGCACGTAAGGCTTGAAGGTGAACCTCCAAGTCCTATAAATCCACCTCCAGGTTGTCCTTTTCATCCGAGATGTCGTTTTGCTCAAGATATATGTAGGGTTGAAAAGCCAGTACTATCAGACGGAGAACACAAGGTGGCATGTCACTTTCCTCAGGGTAGGATGTAGTTTATAAGACAGAAATTTGAAGGTGAGAGAATGCCGGGGCTATTGAGCGAAACTTCAATAAGCAATGTGAGCAGAATTATCGAAAGCGGAATTTGCCAGAAGATTTATCCTGGAGCTGTGTTACTGGTTGGTTTCAATGAAGATATTCTATATGAAAAGAATTATGGGACTTTGGATGAGGTGGAACCAGTAAAACAAGACACACTTTACGATTTAGCGAGCTTAACAAAAGTCATAGCAACAACCACAGCAATTATGAAACTTTTCGAGGAAGGCAATATTTCTTTGAACGACATGGTTGGTGACTTTTTGGAAGTTACCCAAGAAAAAGGTCAGATAACAATTTTCGAACTCTTAACACATACATCAGGTCTTCAACCATACAGCAATCTTTGGCGTATCTTTAGAGGTGATGAATTAAAAAAGGAACTTCTAAATATTCAGCCAACTTGCAGGGGTAAAATGCAATACTCTTGCCTTAATTTTATCACCCTCATGGCTATTGTTGAAAAAATAACAGGAAAATCTTTCGATGAATATATACACCAATTGATAGGTATTGATGATTTACGCTTTAACCCTCAAGTTGAAAGATGTGCTCCAACGAGTGAGAGAGACGGAAAACGTTTGAAAGGTTTACCGGACGACGAGCTTGCTTATTACCTTAGAGGTGTTAGTGGTAACGCAGGATTGTTTGGAACAGCTCGGGCGATTCATAAATTTGTAGCTCGATTGTACAATGAGTATTATGTTTCAAAGAATGTAATGAATTTGTTTACTCAAACAATAGTTTGCGATCCATCCGATCCGTCCAACAAAAGGCATATTGGATGGATGGCGCCTGTGAAAGGTGGAAGCAGTGGCGATTTTGGAAATGATAGCATGTTTGGCCATACAGGATTTACTGGTACAAGTCTCTGGTGTACAAGAGAAGGATTGCATGTAATATTTTTGACAAATAAGGGTTTTTACCAACGTTGGGAAGATAAAATCCAAAGAATTAGAAGATTGATTCACAACGTAATTTTTTCCCAATTGCTTGATCTAAAATAGGGTGTGAGAGAAATGAAAGTTTTAACAAAAATTTGGGATTGGGTAGATTTTTCAAAATATTGTGTTCAAGAAGAGCATACAGTTCTTGGTGTGATGTCTGGTACATCCGCTGATGGACTTGATGTTGCTAATGTGAAATTCAAAATGATAAACGGAGAAATTGAGTATGAGGTTTTAAATACTCTGAGTATAGATTACACCAGGGATTTTCAGCAAAATATTATCAAGGCCTATTCAAACAGCACATCGAACGTGGAATACCTAACAAGATTGAATGTAGAACTTGCCAAATATCATGCTCAAATGATAAGTAAACTCAACTGGAAATACGACATTGTTGCTTACCATGGTCAGACTGTTTACCATTTACCAACCTTTGGAGCTACGTTCCAGATTGGAGAACCTGACATCCTTTCAGTAGCACTTGGAAAGCCAGTAATATATGGATTCAGAACGAAAGACATGGCGTTAAACGGTCAAGGTGCACCTATTAGTGCTTATTTCGATGCATATTTTCTTTTGAAGAATAAAGAAACTGCGGTACTAAATATAGGAGGGATCTCTAACATTACGGCTATTGATCCAGATGGAGAATTAATAGCTTTCGATACTGGACCTGGGAACTGCCTTATTGATGAAATATGTCAAATTTATTTCGGTGAACGATACGATAAAGACGGTGGTTTGTCGTCGAAGGGAGTAATTGAAAATGAAGTATTGAAAATACTTTTTGATAAAAGTAAAGAATACATTAAGAAAAAACCTCCCAAGACAACAGGCAGAGAGTTTTTTAATTTATATTTCATTCAAGAACTTTTAAACTGCACTTCAAGAGAGAATTTGTTAAGAACTGTTGTTAAGTATACTGCTTTGTTGATACACATTAACATTAGTTACTATTTGCCAAATGTGAAAAAAATCATAGTAGTTGGTGGTGGTGCTTATAACAAAACATTACTAAGTGATTTAGTCGAATTTGGATACGCTGTAGACGTACCATCCAGTTTAATGATAGATTTCAGAGAAGCTATAGCAATGGCTTTTCTTGGCGAGTTGTTCTTAAGAGGTGAGGCATACAGCAAAGTAGTTACAGGTTCGAGAAGGCCTTCTTTACTCGGTAAATTGTCGTTACCGTCGTAAAATAATCACACCAGTTTTGGAGGTAGAAAACGTGGTTAAAGGTAATTTCGATAGTTTCTACACTTACAGAGAAATTCTCAGAGTAGATAAACTTTTAGACTACGTAGATAATATTGAACCTTTCATTTTCGAAAAAGATGAAACTTATGTGTTTATTGGATGCGGCAGTTCTTTTAATATTGGGCAAATAGTCTCTGAAGTTCTACGGAAAAGGGGAATATGTTCAAAAGCTATCACATCCGGAGAATTTCTTGCAAAAAGTTCGTTAGCAGAAATTGTTAATAATAAATACAATACGGCTATTCTTATATCAAGAACTGGTACAACAACAGAAACTGTTGAAGTAGCAAAATTACTGTCCGGAAGAATGAAAACTGTAGGCATTACATGCGAAACTCAAAGCCCTTTAACAGATATGTGTGATGTAAAATTCAATCTTGATTTTGCTCATGAAGAATCTATTGTAATGACAAGTAGTTTTTCAGCAATAGTACGATTATTGTTAAATGGGATTGAAAAACAAGAACTTAGAGCTAATGACTTCTTGGAGAAGTACATGGGTATTTTAAATTACGAAAAGTTAAGCATTAAAGATCATTTTGTTTTTTTGGGTTATTCAGAACGGTACTTTGTATCTAAAGAGAGCGCGTTGAAAGTTGAGGAGATGGCTTTATCTCACACAGAATTTTACGAACCTCTTGAGTACAGACACGGACCTATAGCCTTACTGGGTGAAAAAACACATGTTACAATATTTTCAACTGGAAGCGAAATTGAGAGAATGCTTGCCGAAGAACTGATTAGAAAAGGTGCGTCAGTTGATCTATTAGAACCGGTTTCAGACGTTCCTGAGTTTGAAGTCCAATTTCTTGTTTTGTACAGTCAGCTACTTGGTTTTATGAAGGCCGTAAGTAAGGGATTGAATCCAGATAAGCCAAAAGGCTTGGTAAAGTCTGTAATTTTATAACAAAAGGGTGGTGCGAAATGGTTCTTGAAAATGTGTTAATTGTTGACCCAATAGATGGTGAATACGTTGGTACAGTGGAGTTTGAGGAAAGAATATACAAAGTGTTAAGAACAGAGAGAAGTACTTATAAAAGTATACTTATGCCTGGCTTTATAGACCCACACATTCATGGCGTAATGGGCATCGATACGATGCATGCAAGCAAATTGGAATTTGAGAAATTCAAAGAATACGAAGCACTTGAAGGTGTATGGTATTTCCTTCCAACTACCGTTACTTGCCAGCTTGAAAAACTTTCAAAGATCGAAATTCCAGAAGATTTAAAATTTCATATAGAAGGTCCTTTCATTTCCAAAAAAAGAAAAGGCGCGCATGATGAAAGTTACATAGTGTCACCTCCTGCGGATGTAATTGAAATGGAAAGGTATGTATCTTTAGATAAGATAAAGATAATAACTGTGGCACCTGAAACTGAGACATTTTCCGAGTTTGCCAAAAGCTGCTCACACCAGGGAATTAGAGTTTCCCTTGGACATTCCAATGCAAATTTCGAAACAGCTAAGAAATCTTTTGATTATGGTTATCGAAGGATAACTCATTTTCCAAACGCATTGAGCCAAATTCATCACAGAGACCTCGGCATGGTTGGTGCAGGATTGTATTTGGACTTTACTGTGGAATTGATAGCAGATGGGATTCATACTTGCCCAGAATTTGTTGATTTTGTATACAGAATCAAAAGAGCTCAAAGAATAATACTGATTACTGACAGTATAAGTGCAACTGGCATGAAAGATGGATACTATATACTTGGTGAACTACCTGTAAAAGTTGTTGACGGCAAAGCGCAACTGGAGGATGGCACTATAGCCGGTAGTACACTTCGTTTTTCCGAAGCTGTTAAGAATTTTCAAAAATTCACTGGTTGTCGGCTTAGAGAACTTGCTATAGTATCTTCTTACAACTCAGCCCTTGATTTGGGAATAGAAGGTGGAAGAATAAAAGAAGGCTATCCGGCTAAACTTGTTGAATTAGATGGCGATTTGAATATAGTCAAAACGTGGAACTTTTAAAAAAGAAAAGAGTGCCTTTTTGGCACTCTTTCGAACTTTAAACTCAAAGTATTCTCCTTAAGAATTCTCTTGTTCTTGGTTTTTGAGGATTCTTTAGTATTTCTTCTGGTTTTCCTTCTTCTTCAATTACGCCATTGCTTATGAAAACGATTCTGTCTGCAACTTCTTTTGCAAAACCCATTTCATGGGTTACAACTAACATTGTCATACCACTATTTGCAAGATCTTTCATAACATCAAGAACTTCTCCTACGAGTTCTGGGTCGAGTGCGGAAGTTGGTTCGTCAAACAGCATTATCTCTGGATCCATCATTAACGCCCTTGCGATTGCAACACGTTGTTTTTGACCACCTGAAAGTTGTTCAGGGTAAGCATCTATTTTGTCTATAAGCCCTACTTTGTTGAGAAGATATTTTGCCTTTTCGACAGCCTCTTTTTCTTGGATTTTCTTCACTTTCATTGGTGCCAGTATAAGATTTTGTAACACATTCATGTGAGGAAATAAGTTAAATTGTTGGAATACCATACCTACCCTTGTTCTTAATTGGTTTATATCGTATTCGTCTATATCTTTACCATCCAAGTATATTTTCCCGCTTTGATAGTGTTCAAGCTTATTTATACATCTTAGTAAAGTGCTCTTACCACCACCGCTTGGACCAATTATAACTATAGTTTCTTGACGCTTCACTTGCATGTTGACACCTTTCAATACCTCAAGCTTTCCAAATTTTTTAACAAGGTCTTCTATTTTAATAATTATTTCATTTCCCTCTTTATCGTTCATGCTGTTGCCATCCTCCTCTCAACATATCTTACGAGTCTGGAGATAACAAATGTCATTACAAAATATATGAAAGCTATGCCAAAATATATCGAGAATGTTTGAAAAGTTCGTGAGATCACAAACTGTCCGGCTCTCATAAGTTCTGAGACGCCTATAACAGAGGCAAGTGAACTATCTTTTGTTAGAGTTATAAATTCGTTACCAAGTGCAGGTAATATATTCCTAAACGCTTGGGGCAATATAATATACCTCATTGACTGCCAGTGCGTTAATCCCAGGGATCTCGCAGCTTCATACTGTCCCTTAGGTATGGATTGTATACCAGCTCTCACTATTTCAGCTATGTAAGCACCGCTGTTCAAACCAAGCGCTGTAATCGCAGCTGGGTATGGTGCAAGTTGGATACCGAGCTGTGGTAACCCAAAATATATTATAGATATCTGAACAAGTAAAGGAGTACCTCTTAGAAACTCTACGTAAGCGGTGCAAGGGTAGTTTATAAGCTTTATTTTTGAAAGTCTTCCCATACCTATAAACGTACCGAGAATAAGACCAATACCTACAGAAAACGCTGTTAATTTCAATGTTTCCCACGCACCAATTAGGAGAAATTGAAAATTTTTGAGTAATTCAAATACTGCTTCCACAACCTTCCCTCCAATTTCAAACTCTAACAGACCATAAACCAATAGAAAATTAACGCCCCTTTTCAAAAAGGGGCGCAAAAGGTTTTACTCAAACCACTTTTGCAACAATTTATTGTAAATTCCTGCAGACTTTATTATATCAAGTGTTTGATTTACAAAATTTAGCAATTCCTTATTTCCTTTCTTTACTGCTATTCCATAGGTTTCACCTGTATCAACAACAGCACTTATTACAAACTTTGGGAATTTCTTTACGTATGCTTTTGCTGGCGCTTCATCAAGCACAACTGCGTCAACTCTACCATTTTGAAGTTCTAAGAAAGCGTCTGTAAACTTTTGGAATCTCACCACATTTATACCGTTTATATCACTTACAACTAAATCACCTGTTGTACCAAGCTGAACAGCAACCTTTTTACCAACAAGTTCTTCAAACTTTTTCGGTTCGAATTTCCCATCTTTCCTTACAACAATTGCTTGGTTGGCTTCGAAATAAGGTTTAGAAAAATCTACAACTTTTGCCCTTTCCTCCGTGATAGTCATTCCTGCTATTATTAAATCAATTTTACCTTGTAAAAGCGCTGGAATAAGACTATCAAACGGTAAACTCACTATTTCAAGCTTAACGCCAAGTCTTTTCGCAAGTTCGTTTGCAATATCAATATCAAAGCCAACAACCTGGTTTTTCTCATCAACAAATTCAAATGGTGGAAATGTCGGTTCCGTTCCGACAAGAAGTTTACCTCGCTGTTTGATCTGTGTTAAAGTTTGACAAAAAACCGTACTTACCAGCCCGGTTGTTAAAATTAAAGCAACTATCCATAGAAGTTTTTTCTTATTCATATGTCCCTACCCCCTTTGTAAGAATGAAATTTAAAATTGCGCACTTACTACCCAATTAAACTTTCCAGTTGAAAATTCATAAGTACCAATCGCATTCAAGAAAGATATTGCCAGTCCAAGTCCAACTTTCCATGAGCTGTCAAAATTCTGAGAGATGTATATGTAAGCAGGATCAGAAGGTAGTGCCAACTCAAAGGCATACTTGTAGTTTCCATCCATGAATTCTGAAATCTTATTTGTATAAAAAGCAAACAAGAAATAGCCAACGTCTTGTGACTCGATAATTAATCTCAAACTTGCATTAGTCCAATCAAAATTTTCGTTCAATTTGAAATTGCCATTTGTGTCTTTTAGTATCAGAGATTCAGGAAGATAAGAAAGCTCAAATCTTGACCAGGAAGCAAACAATATGCTTGTTTTTCTTGAAGCAGCTAATCCCAACGCTACCTTAGGATCTTTGAAAGAAGATAAGTCAAATATTTTTATGTAATTATCTACTGTAGCGTTTACAGCGGCATATAAACCGCCAAGGTTGAAACCAAATCCAACGTATACCTCACCATCGAAAGAGAGACCTGGATAACTTGTAAAAGTACCTACTGAAATATTCAGGGCAAAAAGTTCGAGATGACCTTCCAAGCCAACTGTGTAGGTACTATTCGAGAGTCCCGGCATTACAATTGTTCTGACAACAAAAGGTTGTTTGACAACACCCGCTGGGGATGATACCTTTAAATTACCAAGACTGAATGAAAACAAGTTTACTGAGAAAATCAAGAAAATCACTAATACCATCCTTTTGACCATAACTCGCACCTCTCTCCTCAAATTTTTTCAACCTGGCTGAGATCTCCTATCTGCATGAAAAGATTGTCGAGTGTCTTCAAAAATCCTAATCTGTTCATTCTTAAATCTTCATCTTCGCACATAACAAATACCTCATCAAAGTAATTATCTATGTAGGGGCGAAGTTCTATTAATTTCTCAAGGGCCATTTCGTAATTCAAATGGGACAAGGCATCCATAACAACTGGTTTCACTTCTATGTATTTTTCAAATAACCTCTTCTCTGCGTTTTCTATGAATTTTGCTGGATCAAAATAGTCTGATGGATGTTTTTTTGAGATGTTGTGAACCCTTTCAAATCCTATAAGCAAGCTTGAAAATTCACTCTTTCCAACAATTTTCGAAATCGCTTTAGCTGACAAAATACCTTTGAGTGGTGTGATCCACAGGTGCTTTGTTGCACGCGCTATATCATATCTGACTTGCGAGTTATATAACTCAAATCTGGTCTCAAAGAATTCTACGATGTTTTCATTAACTGATTTTCCCAGTAATCTACAAGCTTCTTCAATTAAAACTTTTAATTCTAAATTCCAATCAAACTTTTGTATTATCGTAAATATATCGTCCACCTTTCCTCGTAGACCGTACGGGTCCTTAGAACCGCTTGGGATGTTACCTACAATGAAATTTCCAACTATTGTATCTATTCTATCTGCTATACCTACGACTGCACCCTCTATCGTATTTGGCTCAGACAAGTAATGTTCTTGTATACCATATGCAACGTCTTGGTCTTCTCCATCTTTTAATGCATATATTCTTCCCATTACACCTTGCAATTCTGGAAACTCGTATACAACATATGAACCTATATCTGCTTTACATAATCTTGCTGTACGTAATATTTTATAACGGATTTTACTCAATTCCAAAACCTGAACTATTTTGTCCGAAAGCTGCTCAATGCGCAAGACCTTGTCGTATAATGTTCCGAGTTCTTTCTGAAAAACAATCTCTTTAAGTTTTTCATTAAACTGTTCAAGCTTAATGTGTGTGTCTTTTTCAAAATAATATCTTGCATCTTCAAGTCTTGCATTTATTACTCTTTCGTATCCCTTCTTAGCATTTCCGAATTCGTCATTTGGCATATCTATGAACGCAACAAATAGATTTGTTATTTTCCCATTTTTTTGTACAGTGAACGATCTTTGATGATGCTTAATTGTGGTTTTTATAAGCTCATTCGGAAGATTTAAAAATTTTTCACTGAAAGTTCCGGATATCAACTTAGGATACTCCGTCAAAATGGCAACTTCTCTTATCAAATCTTCATCTTTATCGATAGTGTACCCATTCTTTTCAAACTCTATTAACTGATTTTTTATATGGCTTATTCTATCTTCTAACTTTGGTATAACGTAGTATCTCCATAGTTTTTCAAGATAATCTTGAAACGAGCAAACTTCGAAATATTCATCCATTATAAATCTGTGTCCTAGTGTTTTGTTAGACGCTTTAATACCGAATATCTCCATGTCTACAATTTTGTCGTTCAATATCGCCAAAACATGATGTGGAATTCTGACAAATTCATACCGACCATTACCCCACCTCATTGGTTTTTTAAACCTCAGAGAATAGATTACTTGCGGAACTCTAATTTTAAGGAATTCTTCAATACTCAAACCTTTCTGGGTCTTATTTATGTATACGTAATTATCTATTATTTTGACTTCCTCAAGTGTTGAATTGTTCGACTTTAGAAAACCAAGTAATGCCTTTGTTGGTTGATTATTTTCGTCAAACGCCACACTTACTGCTGGACCTTTTTTTTCAACAATTTTATCAGGTGTTGAATCGGGCAGACCTTTTAAGCCAAAACCAAATCTCCTTGGTGCGACGAAAATGTCTATTTTTTCGTAACCTAAGCCTTCGCTATTTAGTAGCTCTTCTAACTTTTCTTTTAGTTGGTTCAATAATCCATCTATTTCTGTTGTTGGAAGTTCTTCCACACCAATTTCAAAAAGAAATTCATTCATTACTTTCAACCCCCGTTTCTTGTGTTTCAACGAACATCTTTGCACATTTGTTAGCCATACCACGGATATCACGTATGTATGTATTTCTTTGTGCCACACTAATTGCGTTTCTTGCATCGAGTAAATTAAATGTGTGAGAACATTTGAGTAATTGTTCATAAGCAGGGAATATCAATTCTTTTTGAATAAGTCTTTCAAATTCACTTTTGTGTATTTCGTACAATTTGAATAACATCTCCACGTTGGCTTGTTCGAAGTTGTATATTGAGAATTGTCGTTCGTTTTCTTTAAACAATTCTCCGTACTTCACATCTTTATTCCACATGACATCGTAAACATTGTCTACACCTTGGAGATACATCGCTATTCTCTCTATGCCGTAAGTTATCTCGAGAGGTATCTCCTTCAAAGATAAACCACCAACTTGCTGAAAATAAGTAAACTGTGTTATCTCCATTCCATCAAGCCACACTTCCCAGCCTATTCCCCAGGCACCAAGCGTTGGTGACTCCCAATTATCCTCAACAAATCTTATATCATGTTCCTTGGGTTCTATGCCAAGTGCTCGAAGCGAATCAAGATAAACTTGCTGAGAATTTTCCGGATGCGGTTTCAATATTACTTGGTACTGATAAAATCTTTGCATTCTGTTAGGATTTTCAGCGTATCTTCCATCAGTAGGTCTTCTGCTTGGTTGAACAAAAGCAACGTTCCAAGGTCTGTTTCTAAGTACACCAAAAAAGGTTGAGGTATGAAATGTGCCGGCACCCATTTCCATATCGTATGGTTGTTCAATAAAACATCCATGATTTGCCCAGAATTCATCAAGAACTTTTATAACATCTTGTAAGTACACTTTTCTTCCTCCTTTCGGAAATTAAACTTTCATTTGAAGATCTTTTCAAGTATCACTGCCCACAATGGAAGTGTAATTAACGAAAATAAAGTTGTTATAGCGACTGTTACTCCCGCTTTGGAAGTGTCTTCTTTTTTAAATGTGTTTATCACTACCACGCTGTTTACACCAATTGGCATGGCACACTCAAGTATAAAGACCTTTGCTTCAAATGGGTTCAAGAAAAATGTGAAGATCAACATTACAGCCGGTACGAGTACGAGCCTCTCAAAGCTAAGTAACAAATAATCTTTTATATCAGACCAGTCAAATTTGATCCTTGAAATTGAAATTCCCACCTGTAAAAGCAAAAATGGTATAGCCATGTCTCTAATCCAATTAAACCCAGCTAGTACACCGTATGGCATTTGCTTATAAGATATTCCGAGAACTCCCAATACCCAACCAATTAAAATTGCGTATAAAAATGGCAGTTTTAGAGCATTTTTTAACTCCAAACTTCCTCGTATCATACTTGGTAAAAACGTACTTCCAAAAAGTACGTTCACAAAAGAGTAAACTACTCCAAGAGCCAAGGCTTTTTCTCCCCACAATGCCATTAAAACAGGATAACCGAGATAACCAGAATTTACGTACACGTTCCCTGTAAAAAAGATTTCTCTGTGTGACTTATGAAAACCAGAAACAAAATAAGAAACAGCAAACATTAAAGCAAAACCTCCGGTGAATTTTAAAAGTATGTTAGCATTGGGTGTATAATCATTAATGAATGTGAAGGTTATAACAGGTGCCATGAGCCATGTGGCAATTTTGTTGACTATATCAGCATCGCTTTTGTTAAATATCTTACCGTACAAAAATCCAATGAACATCATAAGAAAAGATGGTAAAACAGCATTGAACCCATCTTTTAACATATTTGCTCTACCTCAAAAAGAAAACTTTAAAATCAAACTAAATGAGGTTGAGAAATAGAGTTGATTGTTTCCACTTTTTGGTCTCATTAATGGTTTTCTCACATTGTCACTGTCAACATCAACAAGCTCTGATCTGTTCCATATGTATCCAACTGTAGAGTTTAAACAAAGACTTAGTGTATCTAATAAATTATATTTAAAGTCAGTTCCCAAGAAAAGTCTGTACTCCAAGACTGGATCATCAAGTAAGTGAGTGCCTTCTATATATGTGACTCTATCTCCCCATGGATTTACTGGCGAGCGTTCCCCTAAAACAACGTATTCTAAGCTTAATTTGAGGTTTTTTATATCTTTTGGTTCATATTCAACTAAGAAAGCAACGTTGTTCTCACCGTATTTGTATCCAGCGTATAGAAACTCAAGGGGAAAAATCGTAGTTTCATTGCTGACTTGGTAGGTTATATATGGAAAGTATGTGTAACCATAATATCTTTGCTTCCCAAACTCTGCCGAAGGCTGGAAAGTGTATTTAGTAGCTCCAGCATGATACAAGCCAATCTTCCCTTTGTTTAAGCTAAAAATCCCGCCGATGGACCAAGCAATTTTATCTGGATTTTGGTAAGATGTGGGATAAAAGAACCTGTTCATGTTTATGTCATCTATCAAAATTTGAGCATAAAAATAATTACTATCATCCAAATAATCCAAAAAGAATCCCATAATATAATTCGCTTCACCAATACCTTCTGAAAAAGGTCTGCCCGCGTCGTTAACGTATTGGATAAAAAACCCAGGAATGGGATTAAAGAAATATTCAAAATCAAATTCCTTTCCAACGTAGACATTAATTTCTTCGTAACCAAATCTAATTTTGTCAAATTTGGCAGCATAAACTTTAAAATTTGCACTTCGATATTTTTCATTAGGATCTGCTACGTGTTGCAAATTATTAAGTTGCAACCATTTTGTTATGTATGTGAAGCTTCCATCTTCATATTTGTATTCGATAGTATTTCTTGGATAATCAACGGATGAAACAAACAAAGAGTATGGAGTGTAAACTACATCTTTCATATTTGTTTTACCAAAGGATATTTGAAAATTTTCCATTTTAAACTTTAACTTTGCATCATTCATAGCAAAGTAAAAACCACCATAATAGTTTTCGGAAAAAGGATCATTGTAAATTTTGTTGTTTAAAATGGCAATATCAAAAAGAAAAGTGAAATTGTTTGAAACATACCGAAGGGCTGCATCAATTTTGAAAAATGCGTTGTGCTCTGTCTTATTGTACAAACTGAAGAGTGTATCTCCGTAGTTGAAACCTACAGTTGCATTGAAGTCAATGGAAAAGAATATAGTAAAAAAAGCGGTAGCTATAATAATTGTACTTATTCTTCGCTTTTCCATATTATGTTCCCCTTGTGTGTAATAAGCTTTACTTCAGCAGGTATATTCACTCCTGCATTAAAAGCTTCAAGTAATATATCTATAGGTATTGAAGTCTCGAACCAAATCTCTTCAAGTTTTATTTCTTCCCAACCTCTATCTGAAAATCTTTGAATAATTTTTTCCAAAGTCTTTCTGTATTTTTCAATATCAAGATCATACTTTCCCACAGCTAACACCTCCTGCTTTCGTTCTTTATCCATGTAATTTTATCATATTTTACCCACTGTGCAAACTTTTCTAATTTTGTTTTTGAGATAGCGACCATAATCTTCCTTGTCTAAATCTGTAATACTGACGCACATATCGTGTCCGTTTGCGTGTATTACCTTATTATCACCTATATAAAGCATTACGTGCCCTTCCATGAATAGTAAATCACCAGGATTTGGTTGTCTAACGTATTCCAAGGTTCTTTCCTGTTGATGGGCATCCCTTGGGATATCTACATTAAATGCATCGTAAAGTCTATTAACAAATCCTGAGCAATCAAAACCGTACGAGGATGTTCCTCCCCAAAGATACGGAACTCCAATAAAATTAACACTCAAGTCAACTATATCATTTGATTCTGAAGATGGGTCATCCACCAATTGAAAAACCTTACCGTTTGGTAGATAGCATAACCTTGTATCAGTATATATTCTACTGCCTATCGGTAGCATGTAAGTTATCCATCCACCTGTCTTGCAAAAAGGTTTCGTAACTTTTGCGAGCTCAAGATGGGTAAATTCTTCAAATTCATTTTGGTTTAAGATCCACACACAATTTTTGTTCAAATATCCGCAGTAATTCAACCTAACGTCACAAGCATAAATATATTCATTTTCACTTTCACTTTCGATTTCAACAATTTCACCAAACACCATCTGATGTATCCTTTCGCTTCTAAATTTTGGTTCCGCACGCACATCTACCACGGGATATTTTATTATTCCGAACTGCATAATATCTTCCTCCTTTAATTTCATTGGTTAAGTTGTAAAATTGGATGTTATTTGGATTGTATCATATTTTAGTTGAAGTGGTATAATTAATAAAAGAATCTTGTAAAAAATACTTATAGGAGGCGGTAAAATCTTTGGTAATCTTAACAGCAAAATAGTAGTTATTTTGAAGCTTATTTTGTATCTATTTTCTTTATTGGCACTTTTTTCAAATTTTTTGGTCTTTGTGGTGGTTCTTTTCGTACTGAATTTACCTCTAATACGTAAGTCAGTATTTGGAAGAATCGCTCTGGACCCTAAGAAATCCACGTGGACAAAAATAGACTCTATAAAGTACCACGACAACTACCTTGACATTCTTTATCCGGATGTTCAAAAACTTGGTTTAACCGAACCAAAAGGGATAGTTTTATTTGCTCATGGTGGTGGCTGGATAAGTGGTTACAGAAGGCAACCTAATAACGTATCTTGGTATAGATATCTTGTTGGAAAAGGATTCTTGGTTGCTGCTATCGATTATAGTAGAGGATATAAGGCTGGTATAGAAAAGTTAATTGATGAGTTAATCAAAGCTGTCGAGTTTTTGAAGCAGAAATTTAAGTACGAGAATTACGAAATATCACTTATGGGATTATCCGCTGGTGGTCATTTAGCACTTTTAACAGCAAGCAGAATACCGGAGGATGTCAAAAGGGTAGTAGCTTACTATTCTCCTTGTGATTTGCTTGATATATGGAATTCAACTTCGCTTTTTGCAAGACTGGCAGTAGCAGCAACATTGAAAAGACTTCCCAGCAAATCAAAAAGTATTTACGAAAAATACTCTCCTGTCAACCATATTACAAGTAAATTCCCTTCAGTTTTACTCGTACATGGATTAAAAGATTCGGTGGTTCCTTATACATCCTCGGTTAAAATGTACAAAGTACTTCGAAAACACAACATAAAAAGTAAACTTTTGCTTCATCCTTATGGTGACCATGGTTTTGAATTTGTGCTGAGAGATAAAAAGACGGTAGATATAATTGAGAAAACTTCGCTTTTTCTGGAGGGAAAGGAATGGTAAGTTTTCAGTATAGTGGAAGAATAGAAGAATACACACAAGGTTACATAATGAAAGCAAAGAAATTTAGAGTTTCGTATGTCCGCTTTAAAACGCTTTATACAGATCCAATAAAAGGTACAGAAATAGTTGAATATTACCTTTTCGATCCAAAGGAAAACCCTGTGGGGATACTTTTTATACTACACGGACTTGGCACATCAAACATCCCGTTTTTACTTTGGATGGCAACACACCTTGCCAATGCAGGTGTTAGAGTAGTTTTTCCAATTTTGCCGGGTAATTTTACACGTGTTGCGCATGGTTCTGTGAGTGGAAAAGATTTTTTTGATACTGACGTTGAGAGATCAACAAAATTCTGGGAGCAATCAGTTATTGACGTTATTAGTATAGTTGAGCATATGAAAACCCAGGGGTTATGGATAGAAAACTCTCATTTATTTGGTTTTTGTCTTGGTGGGATGATTTCTGTTATGATAAACGCAATAAGAAGTGATTTCAAAAAAACGATACTGATGACTGTAGGAGGAGAAATGGCAACACTTATGTGGCATTCGCCCACCTTAGCATTTTTCAGAAGAAGTGTTGAAAGACTTAGATCGACAGGAAAAATAAAACACTTCATAGAAGATCAAAGACGCATGAAGGCTCTATTTGAAGAGCAGTTAGAAGTTTTAAAGCAATTCAGAAGTGTTGAAGAAATGCAAAAAAGTGATATACATCCGTATCTAAAACTTGATCCAATAGCCTATGCACAATTTGTTGATAAAAGGAAGATAATTTTTGTTGAAGCATTGTTCGATAGAGCATTACCGCTAAGGAGTAGAAAACTCTTATGGTATGCACTTGGTAAACCAAAAAGGTACATCATACCCAGCGGTCATGTTACATGGCTTCCATTCCAGTTTTTTGTAGCAAGGTTTATACTTTCAAACATGGGGGTAAAAGAATTCAAAAAACAAATAGAAATACTTAAGAAAGTAGAGTTTGAGGAGAAAAAATAAGTTTGAACATGCTTGTGAAATTAAAAACCAGGCCATCCAAAATCGAATTGGCCACCAAATGGTGTTTTTTCACCGTTGATAAGTACCACCATATTAACTCTAATGTATCTGTCTATCTTAGAAAACTGTGTCGTTGTCGCAACAACAGAATAGTTGGTTACTTTTTCTGAATTTCCAATATTTATCCTTACGTAATCGCTATTATTCCTAAAATCTATGCATGTAACAGTCCCCTCTGTATTTTGGAAATCATATTGGATCTCGTCCCAGAAACCGCCATTATCAGTCAAAAACTTTGTCCATATGTTTGCGTTTGATATCATCATTAGCCTTGCTTTTGAACTATTTAATGAAGATTGTACTCTTGATTCAACCTCAATCACTTCCTTGAGAATACCAGAAATTAAAAAAGTAGACAAACTTGCAAGAAGGAAAATTAGCAGAGCTACTGATATACTTATTACACCTCTTTTATACATGTCACTTCCTCCTAAGTATTTTACTGTATACTTTTTGGAATTATTATAAGGCGTGTTTTGGTGAGATACTCATCGTTTACGAGCTTCCATGAAGGTCGCCATGTGATTGTAAATTTCATTCCTACAATGGAGTCTTTTATATTTCGCAGTTCAGGACCATTCTTATAGGTATTCCAATCGTTTCTATTGTCAAATCTTAATTCACTAAGACCATTTGAAGAATAGTATACAAGACTTCCCTGTAAACTCTCTACATTATCTAACAGTTTTATATTATAAATAACGGGTGAGGGTTCAAATATTGGTATTAAGCGTCTCACTGTTATCTCCTTTGTTTGGGAGTTGTATTCAATTTGAACTTGTCTGAATGATCGAGTAGTATACCCTGTGTTCAAAGAAACATTACTGAATTTAGAAATTGGCGTTATAAACAATTCATTTGGTGCCGAACCGGGTTGAGTAGAAGTAGTGGGAAAAGTCGTTGGTGCAAGATTTCTTTCAACAGATGGATTTGATGGATCAACTTCTCTAATTAAGAATCTGAGATCTGGTGTAACTTTTAATCTTCCAGTAACTGGTCTGTAAACACCAGAATCATTGTAATAATACTTCAACTTAACCAAGGTCGGAACATAATGTTCAGAAGATGGAACAAGTGCACGTGTTACAATTGACCAATCAGGGGAATCTATGTAACCTTCAGAAATAGCTCTACATGTCCCTGTTGTACTATCGTAAAAAAATTTCACGGGTGAAGCTACAACATAAGTTATGTATATTATAAAACCAGTGCTTGTTTTTTCTATGTCTATACTATCTTGTAACCAGAGTTTATCGCTTATTTGTTGGTATACCTCTGTTTTATTTGGTTTTCTCAATTCAGAACCACTTCTTTCTCCTCGTAATAAATTCGAGCCACTTCCAACCCATTTCAGTTCACCTTCCAACATATCGAAGGTAAAATCTATGTGACTTTGAGCGTACAGTGTTTGGAGAGTCGAGCGTGTTAAATTGTAAGCTTTCATAGTTGAGTCAGTAATTATGATGAGTATTGAGAAAAATATGGAAATCAATATCAGCACAATCAGAAATTCAACAAACGTGTACCCTTTTCTTCTCATAACATCACCCAAGTTTACCTTTCAATTATTTTCGGTAGTGAATCTTCAATCACTACTCTTATAGACTGTCCTTGGAGTAAAAATTGAAATGTGGCGTTTGAATAGGTTAAATCCAAGGTATTTCCAACTTTCTTTGCAAAAACCCCGTCAACAGTATACAGGTCGCTTATTTGAGTGACTTGTTGACCATTAAATGTTAATGTGATGTTTTCATAATCTCTTACCGTTAAATCGATTTTTGATATAGGTTTATTGTTATCTGGTTGAGCGTTAAGATCATTGTCTACGAAAGTTTCAAAAATCCTATTAGAATATTTGATACATATAACATCGTTCCCCAAGAATCCAAGTTTTCTTGCATCCGATAGCAGAAACAATAGTTTTTGTGCAACTGAAACGAGTTGTGCTTCGCTTGGAAGAATAGTTGACATTCTATAATATACAGGTACTGATATCGCGAAAATTAAGGATATCAGTATAACTGAGATGATGACTTCAGTTAATGTGTACCCTTTTCTCATCATTTTACCCTCCGCAGATTCATATTCTCATCACCATTGTTGAGGAATTATTTCAGTTTCTACATACCTACCCGCCCGGTCGGTCACCCTCACCCTTAGCACAACTATGTTGTTTATAACAATTGGACCAGGTTTAGCAACTGGTGAGTAAGAATTGTTCCTGTAGTAGTAAAATTTGAAATTTTGGCTAATACGTCTGGTTTCTTTAGTAACTGAAACAGTGTAATTCTTTCCGTTATATGATACTGTTCTGGTTCCCTCATATATTTGAGATTGCTTTAAAGAAAGTAGTTGTTCACATTCGTTTAAAAGTATTTCTGACATTGTCAGGATCATACTATTTTCATAAGCCTTTCTGATTAAATTATATGATGAAACCAAACTGATGCCTATGGCCATAGAAACAATTATTATCGAAATAAGCGCTTCAACAAGCAATGCCCCCGCTCTATTCAAAGAATTCACCCCATTTTGATATTTTCTATTTGGTCCAATTAAAACCTCTTATAACAACCACGGCTGGTGTAGTCCATATTTTGTACGTTAAGGATTTTATATGGGGTGCTTCATTCTTATTCTTTGGTCTTAGAACAATAATCACTTGTGGGTCGGGGGATGGTGTGTTGAGGACTACTCTTGCTGCAAATCTTCTATTCCCGGGAACAGGCGTGTTTCCTCTCATCGGTTGCATTGTTGAACTGTCTAGCATCAGTCCAAATAATCGATGATCAATCAAAGCAGGATCTTTTATGCTCTTCGCAGAATACCGCAGTTCAAAAGTTCCCGTATCGCTTTCAAGAAATTCTATTTCAACTTCAATTGCCTTGACAAAATTGTTTTGGAGCACTGCTTTGGGAATGCCTACCACTATTTTACCATCGGGGTTCCTATAATCTACTACGTTAACCAAGTAATCACTCACCATTATACCGTCTTCTACCTTGTATTCCCTTACAGTTTGTGTAATTATCTTATAGTAATTTCCTGAATGATTACCATCAGCAGCAACGAAATCAGGTACACCATCGTTGTCTAAGTCACCTATGGTTCCCGCATCAAAATCAAATGGTGGTTTGTTATCGGTACTATAACTCCCACGTACAAGTTCAAGGCTAACAAAATTAGGTACCCCGTTTGCGTTCAAATTCCTCCCTCTAAAAAGATACACTGAACCGCCAAAATTCTTTCCTTGTCGCCAAGCATCTGTACCAACAAAAATATCAGGAAGTCCATCTCTGTCAACATCAGTAACCTTTATTACTGTAGGGCCAAAAGATGGTAGTGAAGATGGATCCTTAGAGTTTGGTATATTTGGATCTACAAAACTTACTTGACCGAGTGAGCCGTTATTGTTTACAATGGCTATCTTTTGTGTTGCGTTATATACAATTTGATTATTAACAGTTCTACCTAAGTATATATAAATGCCTCTCTTATCTGTATTTCCAGCAATTATGTCCGGTACTCCATCTTTATTTACATCTGCTACGTCTAAGACTGCTCCGCCATTGGAAGCTGTGGTTCCTATGTCAGGATCATCTATCAATTTAACAAACTGTGTACTAAAAAATCTACTATTACCCTGCGAATTTGTGTTTTTCCAGAACCAAACTCTACCTCTCATGTCTGCGTATATAATGTCTTTGTAACCATCACTATCAAAATCATAACTCGCCATTGCTGTAACAGTCCAGTTTGTCACAAATCCTGAATCGTTGTAAGGGACATCTTTTCTATACATTTGATTCCAGGGCACGTTACGAACACAATCTGGAATAAAAACTGCTTGTTGGCGTGCATTGTAAAGAAGAAGATCAAGTTTTCGATCATTATCGAAATCATCAATAACGAAAGTACCATCACCAACGATTGGTAGATTATAAGCATAGACATCGCTCATAACCAAATCGTTATTAACCAAACCTTTGTTTTCCTTTATAACAACTCTTCCTCCATATGTTACACTAATTATATCAGCAAATCCGTCTCTATTGTAATCAACAGCAAATGTTTGTGAAACATCACTGAACGGGCCAGCACCAGGCGATGCGGTTATAGTGTTAATTTTATAAGCATTTACAGCTACAAGCGTATTATTTACAACTCTCGTTGATATGTCCCTTGCATATACACATCCCCACGCAGACTCAGGTTTAGATTGATTGTAATTTGCAATAGGATATGTTTTTGTGTAACTTGGTCTTGCCCAATCTATTTCTTGCGATAAGGCTTGAATGGTTAACAAAAGAAAAATCAAAACATGAACAAATTTTCTCATAAAATCACTCCTTGGGTAAAAATATTTTCATTATACTTACCCTATTATATTTTACCACCAAAGCTTCTAAAAAATAAGCGGGGAAATAACGCTGTTCCCCGCCCTTTTTGGAAATTATTTGCAATAAAATAATGAGTGATAGATTAACTCACACATTTTCAAATCTTTTCCAGAAGTACCTTTGTTAATTGGTTAACCAATGATATATTAATTTTGTATAGATTTTTATGAATTTTCTGTACGACTCAAGCGACCAACTTTCGTTTGGTTGATGCATATGTGTTTCTTCTCCTGGAAAGACTGCACCATAGGCAACACCATAGGGAACACTCCTTGCATAAGTTCCTCCACCAATTGAAATGGGTTCTGATTCATCGTTTGTCTCACTTCTGTAGATTTCAAGTAATAATTTTACAAAGTCGCTGTCTTTTGAAACATATAGGGGTTTTGAATAACTTTGCTGTTCAACTTCAAAACTGTTCATGGCTTGTTTTATTTGCAAGGTTAACACATCAACGTTATAGAATATGGGATGTCTTATGTTGATTATGGCACTTATCTTACCATTCTCAATTCTTAATATACCAAGATTGCATGTTAATTTTTTGCTTACATCGTCTTGACCTGATATTCCAAGCCCTATGCCATAGTATTCTTTCCCAAGACGTTCGTAAAGTGTTCTTATCGTGATGTTATCCGGTCCAAAGTCAATTCTTGAAAGCAACTCCAACATTCCAGCAGCAGCATTAATACCTGCCTCTGGATGTGCACCGTGTGCCGATTTACCTAAGGACTTTACAACAATTCTATTTTTGTCTACAGTATATTTGTACTTACACATACCACTATAATTTTCTATCAGATAAGCAATTTCATTCACTTTGTTTGTTAGTATTTCTGCCGTACACTCTTCCGGAACAACATTTGCGGCTGTCCCTGCATTTAGGTTTAGGAGTGTAGTTGTATACTCTCTTTTTAGCTCTTTAGAAATACGATATGTCACTATTCCCTTTTCTGCAAAGACGAGAGGAAAATCACCATCAGGTGTTACTGCAGCATCCGGGTACGGTTGTTTTGTAAAATAATACTTTAAACATTGTGAACCGTTCTCTTCGTTTGTACCGAATATAATTCTAACCCTGTTTTTTGGTTCTTTTACCAATTCAGAAGCGATTTTCAATGCAAAAAGTGCACCTATACTTGGACCTTTGTCATCCGATACTCCCCTCGCATACATCTTTCCGTCTCTAATTGAAAGCTCGTATGGATTACTCTCCCATCTTTCGATATCTCCTTCCGGTACAACATCTAAATGTCCGAGAACGGCATACAACTTTCCACCATTTCCATATTCAACATGACCTGCGTAGTTATCTACATTAACTGGATCAAATCCAAGCTCTTTAGCTATTTTAAGAGTTTCCTCAAGAGCTTTTGCAGGTCCTTCACCAAACGGCATACCTTCTTTTGGTTCCTCCATAACAGACCTAATTTTTATAACTCTATCAAGCGCTTTTAAAATGCTATCAAAACACATATCGACGAACTCGTTGATTTTTGAATCGATATCCATAAAAATTGGGATAAGCCCTTTCCCTCCTTTCAAATAATTAATCAAAAAGATTTATCGCGCCCACACATCGTGATATTTGCGTGCCATTCTCATTATCACATACAAGAGTGTTGGGGACAAATGATATACGTTTTTTGCTATATGCATTTTTGAGTGAAATCTACTTCTTTCTCTATCTAATTTAATTTTACTCACGTATTTCTTGATTTCTTTGTTATTTGCTAACATTCTCCAAACACGATAGTCAAGTCTATTGTATGCAAGTATACCAATTACTTGACCGTATGCAAGTGCCAAAGCCTCATTTTGAATCTTTTTAGCAATATCACTTTCTCCCTTGGAAAAAAAGTACTTAATTAATCTTTTCATGACACCAACATGATGGAACATTGCAAGACTCTTTGTTTTCGTCGTTGAAGTTTTTCTGTAAAGCCATTGATAAACGTATTCGTCTAAAAACACTATACGGTTTGAATTGTACATAAGCTTGGCTATAAACTCAAAATCTTCTGAAATTTTGACACCTTGAGTAAATCTAACGTTATGCCTGACTAAAGTTTCCTTGCAAAAAAGGATGTTACCAAGGTGGATAAAAGGTTTATAGTTGAGAAAATCTATAATAATGTCTTTCTTGTTTTTTAGGCCTCTTGTTAGTTTTGAGAGGTCATCAGAAGTCATTATCGTCTTACCCTTGGCTGTCTTCATGACAAATTTACCAAACACAAAGTCGGCGTTGTAATGCTCCGCAAAACTTAGCAGTTTCTGAACGGAACCGGATACAAATTCATCGTCACCGTCAAGAAATCGTATGTACCGACCTCTTGCGTATTGTATTCCAATATTTCGTGCAGCACTTACGCCACTATTCGATTGACTTATTAATGTCCAATTAATTTTGTTACCCTTCAGCACCTCTAAAATTTTTTCCTCTGTTTTGTCTTTGGAACCATCATTCACAATTATTAATTCCAAATCACTACTACTGGTTAGTTCTTCAAAGACGCTGTTTATTGCTTTACCGATGTATCTTTCTAAATTGTATGCCGGTATAATTATCGACACAGTTGGTGATTTGCTTATTTTGTTGGATTTAACCTCGAATATCACGCTAACACTCCCTTCTGATTTATCCACGAATATTTTGAGACTTTTTGCGCCTTAATTTTATCTCTTTTTCGAATAAATTTCAATAGAATTAGGCTAAAAATAAAAATGCCCCTCGAAAATTTCGAGGGACGTATCTGGTATTCAAGTACTATCATTCGGTGATGGAGCTGGCCTTAACTTATGAGCATTTAAAATAATTTAATTCTCTTAACAGTTTCGCGCTCAACAAGCTGAACAGGTAAAGTTAATTCGGTGATAACATCTTCTTTTATACTTTTAATAAGCGCTTTGAATGCTTGCGAACCAAGCATTACCTTGTCTACTCTGATAGTTGTTAATGATGGATTTAAAACTGAGGAAAATTCTATGTCATCAAAGCCTATTAATGAAAAGTCTTCAGGTATTTTAAATCCACTTTCTTTTGCAACCTTTATTACAGCAAAAGCATATATGTCGTTATAACACAATACACCATCGAATGAAATACTTTTTGAGATTACTTCTTTAAACTTTTTGTAAGCATTCTCAAATCCTTCAAGCGAATTGATTACACTTAATTCAACAACTTTTGCTGACTCTGCTATTGCTTTTCTTGCGCCTTTTTCCCTCATCCTTGCTGCATATTTATAATCAAAGGCGTTCAGGAAGAGTAACTTCCTATGTCCAGTTTCAATAAGATGCTTTGCGGCAATGTATCCACCCATTTCATCGTCGCTGCAAACGTAATTTGTCTTAATTCCATTTAGTTTACTTCCCACAATGACATTTGGTATTTTCTTATCAACGAGTTCCTTTATATCTTCTACTTGTGACTGAACAGCACATATTATCAAGCCATCCACTCTACGTTTTAAAAGTGTTTGGATAGCCTTTACCTCGTTCTCATAATTCCTATCTGTATTTATTAATATTATATTGTAACCATTTATCCTTGCTTCACTCTCTATACCCTTAACTAACTCTGCATAAAACGGATTCGAATTATCGACCACTATAACACCAATGATGCCAGATTTTCTTGTCCTTAAGGCTGTTGCAGCACAGTTAGGAGTATAACCAAGCTCTTGGGCTATTTTTAGTATCTTTTCCTTTGTATCTTTTTTTACGTACCCTCTGTTTCCAAGTGCTCTCGATACTGTGTTAATAGAAACACCAGCAGCGCGTGCTATATCTTTTATGGTTATGAATTTTTTTAATTCGTGCATTATTTGAAATTTTCCTCCTCTATCCTTCTAATTTCGTTTTGTGCTCCTTTGAGTAATACTTGCCTCCATTCTTCCAAACCTTCTGTAAATTGAGCGTTCAGCCATCTTTCAACCATGTCACAGGCTTGTTGAGGTGCAACTACCCATCCGCCCATAGTAAGTACGTTAGCATTATTTATTACTTGTGCCATTCTGGCTGTGTAACTACCTTCCACTGCTACTGCATATATTCCTTTAAATTTATTAGCTACTATAGCCATCCCAGCACCAGTTCCACATATGAGAATGCCTTTCTCAAATTCACCAGATTGTATCTTCTTTGCCAATATTGGAGCAACGTCGTAAAATGGTAACCAATTGTCTAAGTCTTTGGTGCCGACGTCCTCAACATAATAACCCTTATCTTCAAGGAATTTTTTTATCTCCTCTTTTAGAAAGAAGCCTGATTTATCGGAGCCTATAACAACCTTCTTGGTCATGATTTAGCTATGCCTCCTTTGGTAATAATCTTTATACTGAATTTTTGGAATTTTTTCAAAGCCAAGCCAATTCATAAATTCGATAACTTCGCTCGTGTAATTGCCTTTTACAAGTGGAAAATGGTGTTCTATTTTGTTTACCATAATAGTATTAATCAGATCAAGGGTTGTTATATCTTCATCAAAGAATTTTAATTTTCCAAGCCAGCCTCTACTGCCGTCGTAGTCCGGTTTGTCCTGACTATCGAAAAATTCTCCAGTAAGAACAAAGTATTCGTTCAAGTTGTTGGTAATCCTTGATATAGTTACTGGTATTTCCAAGAATTTCATAGATGCAACGGGGGCCATTGTAAGCCAACCTTTTTCAGGATCTTTTGGACCTGGATTAAAGTGCTTTTCAAGTTCAATTTTACCTTTAGCATAAAACTTGCTACCTATTCCACAGTGCCACAAAAATATTGAATTATCGCTGAAGTCTACATCAGATAGATCCATCAATATTGCCGGATAATCGGCAATGTATTCTAAAATCTTCATACTTAGAAGACTTATCACATCACCTTCACAAACAGTTGTACTCGTTTCGTCAGATAAAAAAGCATACGATGCACAAGGTACCATTCCCAGCTCAAGTCTAAATTTTGGCCAGCAGGAGATCGCAAAGCCATTGTAATTACCTTCTTCCTTCAATTGTCTAACTGTTAGAATCAACCTTGCCATTTTTTCTAAGGAATTTTTGGCGTATTCGTCTCTTATAGTGTAATTAGATTCTATCTGAGCAATTAAATCTCTTAATTGTTCACTCGAATAGCTCAAAAACCTTGTTTTCAATTCACAAAATTCCATTTCGTCTACCGAAACACGAAGTTTAGCTTTTAACATTCGTGGATCGTAAAATAAATTATCAAACCCGGGTGCCCGACCGCCTATGAGTAGAAATTTTGAACCAAATATATTTTTGATTGCTCTAAGCGCTCTTAAAGTCGTCGTGAATCTTTTCTTGAATATTTCATCTTTGGGATATCCATAGAACCACTTGGCGTCTTTGTTTAAATACGGCAAAAATCTGTTGAGTTGGCTCATGTTCAAATTCATATTACAAAACGAATTCAACGGCAAAGGACCATATTTTGATGATTCAGGGATTGCCCACAGCCCAAGAAAAGTGTTTGTTTGCGCAAGCTGCTGAATCAAGTAACCAGAAGAAAACGAAGTTGACTGAATGAACAAGAAATCAACACTTTCATCTTCCATTTGCCTTTTAGCAACCTGTGCATCTTGCTGTGTAACGACAAAATCTTTTCTAAAAACAAACTCAAAATCCATCTCTTGTGCAAGTTCTTGCAACTCCTGAATTGATCTTTTATATACACTTTCTTTATCTCCTCTGAAGTTGTGTTGTATCAAACCCACAAGTCCGATCTTAACTTTTTTCAACTCACATCACCCGCTTTTTCGAACACATACTTAAATTTTGAACTTGCTTTATAAAATACAGGTGGATAACCATAAGGTGCACTTATATTGTAAGTACCACCGTTGTATTCTTTGCCACTCCAAAGGTGTACCCATCTGTCTGGTGGTAGATACACTTCCCATTCTTTCGTATCTGGTTGCAAGACAGGAGCGATCAATAAGTCTTCACCAAATAAATACTGATACTTAAATCTTTCGCTTTCATTTGTTGGATACAACACATTTAGCGGAATGAATATAGGTTTGTATTGATTAACATAGTTGTCCACAAGAGCCTTAATGTAAGGTTTTAGTGCAGCATGAATCTTAGACATTCTTGAAAAATGTAACAAAGTTTCGTCATCAGAATCAAATTGCCAATTTTCATCAGGCCAGTTTCCTTCGTGAGTTCTCATTACAGGAGTGAAAGTTGCTTGTTCTGCCCACCTCATGAAAAGTTCTTTTGTTCTTTTGGTCCATACTATTTCAGGTACATGCTTTGCAAGGGTTGTGTAGCCACCGATATCAGAATGCGTCAAACTCAATCCTGACATACTCATAGACTGAGCAGCGACAACAACAGACGGCAAACCATCATCCCTTGACCAATTCACCATTTGATCACCGTGCCAGAAAAGTGTGGAATACTTGCTACTTCCAAGATTACCAGCCCTCATAAAGAAAACTATTTCACCCAACTTACCAGATTCTTCGACAGCTTCCCTATTTACTCTTGCCCACTCAACTGGGTACCTGTTATGATAAAGCTCAGCTGGCGTGCCGTCGTATAGTACAGCATCTGTTGGAAGGTATTCTCCAAAATCCGCCATCCAACCTGAAAGCCCTATTCCTATCATGTTATTTTTTATCACATCTTTAATCCAGCTTTGTGTCTCAGGATTCGTAAGATCTAAGAGGGCAGCAGGAAATGTAGTGACAACAATATGGTATTCCGAACCATCAATCTTTTTAACAAGTAGTCCTTTATCTGAAGCTTCTTTGTAAAGTGAGCCTTCGAGGGCTAAAAATGGGTTTATATATCCGAGTGTTCTTATACCCTCATTTCTCAGTTCATCTATAATCCGTGGTAAATCCGGATACATATTCTTATCATAAACCCAGTTCCACATGAGTTGCTTACCAAACGTCGTAATTCTCTTACCTTCCCAATCTTGTATCCACATCCCCGTTATTTTTAATCCCTTATCAAGAGCTTTTCTCACCTTTGGAATAACTATCTGTGTACCACCTTGCAACCCAACAATAACCCCGTCGTATATCCAGTCAGGCAAAGCAGGTGGTGTACCTATTTCTCTTGTCAACATTTCAACAGCAGTTAATAAGTTGTCACCAATTCCAAATGATATTGCATTCGGTATGTTATGAACTTCAAGTTGGTGGAACATTTCATGCGTGAAGTCGAATTCCATGTAAGAATAGTCGTAAATTACACAGTAATAATTTTTTGAGGACACGAAAGTCTGCTGTGGAAAATACGTTGTGTACCAGTCTCCTCCAGCATCATCTTTATAATTTGCAAAATGAGTGATTAAATCTCTCTTATTTCTGCCAACTCCTTGTTCTGAAACCCATAGTGGGACTCTTTTACCACGCAAATTTAAAAAAGAATATTGTTCTCCACAACCAAATACCTCTTCTTTTGGATCTGCAGGGATATTTATCCAAAGCCTATTTAACCCATCAGAAAAACCAAGGATAGTTATCTTGACTTTACTATCAAAAATCTCAAATAAGCACTCCAAATATAATTCATCACTGTAAAATCTTATTTTTAAACTATTCCCGTTATTTTCGAGTATATTGAATTTTCTCAACGGTATTTTTGATTCGTAGAATTTTTCTATGTTGAAATTTCCGTGGGACATCTCGTATTTGTTTTTCCCAACACCTACGTAAAACATTGGAAATGCATTGCTATGATGTAATTGAAGTGTTTTAATCGATATTTTAAAACCATCTTTGGATAAATACATGACGCTCACCCTTTCAGAAGATCCAAGGCAGTTTTGTAAATATCCTCAGCCGTCATTTTGTATTTTCTTAACAAAAAGTCGGTGAATCCAACTTCCCCAAAATGGTCTCTCACACCTATCCGTTTCATAACAACCGGATAATTTTCAGCTAAAACTTCCGCAACAGCACTTCCCCATCCATTAATAATACTATGATTTTCAACAACAATTATACGACCAGTTTGTTTAGCCGCATCGATGATCGCTTCTTCATCTACAGGTTTTAATGTGTGCATGTTTAAAAGTTTTACACTTATACCCTCTTTTTCAAGCATTTGTGTTGCGATCATCGCTTGACCAACCATAAGACCAGAGCAGATTATCGTTATATCCTTACCATCTTTCAGTGTTGTAATCTTTCCAATTTTAAACTCCATCCCTTCTTCAAAAAATTTTTCTTTCCTTCTTCTATACATACGTACATATATGGGTTTTGGATAGTAAATTATTTGTTCAAACATAGCTTTGAATTGTACAGCATCAGCAGGCTCAACAATTGTCATATTTGGTAAACTTCTCATTATTCCAGCATCCTCAAAACTCATGTGTGTACCACCGTTCAACTCAGCTGTAACACCAGGATCGGTTCCCATCATCTTTACCGGTAAATCAGCGTAAGCAACAGATATGGTGATTTGATCAAATGCTCTACGTGTTGAAAATGGGGTAAATGTATGTGTTATCGGAATCAAACCAACGTTGGCAAGACCCGCAGCAATGCCGATCATGTTTGCCTCTGCAACACCTACATCAATAAATCTGTCAGGGAATGACTCTTTAAACTTCAGTGTACCATCCGATCTTGCAAGGTCTGCGTTCAAAACAACTATACGCGAATCCTCTGTTGCATATTTGAAAAGTAGTTCTCCGTAAACTTCTCTGAGTTCTTTTTCATAAACTGATGGTGTAAGATTGATCATATTTCATCACGTTCCTTTCTTAACATTTCAACAGCTGTTTTCCATTCCTCTTCTTTTATCGGCATATTATGACATGTGATCTTTCCTTCGGCAAAATATGCCCCTCGTCCCTTTATCGTGTGAAGTATTATCATCGTTGGTTTATCTTTTTGCTCTTTACCGTTCATTATTGCGTTGTAGATTTCCTCAACATTGTGTCCATCTATTTCCATGACATTCCAATTAAATGCACGCCATTTATCAACCAACGGTTCTAAGTTATTTATTTCGTGTATATAACCATCTATTTGCATCTTATTGTAATCTGTAAAAGCTATTAAATTATTTAATTTACTATGAGCTGCGAACATTGCAGCCTCCCATATCTGACCTTCCTGAGACTCTCCGTCACCAATAACTGCATAGACATAAAAATCTTTTTTCATTATCTTTCCTCCAAGTGCCATTCCGACAGCGGCAGAAAGCCCTTGACCAAGTGAACCGGCAGTCATATCGATACCCGGAGTCTTTAAACGATCGCAGTGGCTCGGTAAGTTAGTGTTTGGCTTGTTGAGAGTGTCTATCCATCCGTACGGAAAATAACCAAGGTCGGCAAGCACACTGTATAAAGCAGGACCAGCATGTCCTTTTGACAAAACAAACCTGTCTCTATCCTCCCACTTTGGATTTTTCGGATCGATTCTCATGACTTTATAATATAAGACTGCAAGTACTTCTGCTATAGACAGTGAGCCGCCAATATGACCAACTCCGAGTTTTCCGATCATTTCAATGGTTATCATTCTAATAAGAGTAGCTTTCTTTTTCAAAAATTTAATCTCTTCATGTGTAAGATTCAAGATGAATCCTCCTTTCCAACTCCCAAGTTTGTCAGATTTCAATTTCAGTTTCCAAATTTTGTTCACAACTTAACAACTAGTCAGTATATTTCTTCCAAAATCATAACTACGTCCTCGTAGGTAATATCACCCGGGGTCAATTTGATAATATTTGCTTCCATAGAAACCTTTGCTATTTTTTCGATATCTTCTTGTCTGACTCCATAGTCTCTAAGTCTTGTTGAAATTCCTGCAACTATCATCAGTTTTTCGATTGTTTCAGAAAAAGTTTCAATACTATTCAATTGTAAATATCTTAGCAAAGCATCCATTTTACTCTTGATATACGGATAAGTCCAATGAATCAGCTTTGGTAACGTGAGAGCAACGGCAACGCCATGTTCTATCCCGTAAAAGCTAGTAAGAGGAAAACTGATAGCGTGTGCGGCAGTTGTACGTGTCTGACTAAAGGCAATACCTGCGATTGTTGCAGCTAAAGCCATATTATTTCTGGCCGTCTTGTCACTGTTTATTGAGTTTTTTAGATTTTCCAAGATCATCTTAAGTGATGCAAGAGCCAGTCCTTCTGTGTAGGGTTGGGAACTTTTTGCCCAATAACTTTCAAGCGCGTGAGTAAGGGCATCAAGACCTGTAGAGACAGTAACCCTTACCGGCATTGAATACGTTAACTCGGGATCAACAATTGAGACATCCGCCCAAAACGTATCACTTGTCATGGGCTTTTTTAGACCTTGGTATGTGTACACTCCAACGTTAGTAACTTCGCTTCCAGTACCTGCTGTTGTCGGAATGAGCACTAAATTTGTACGTGAAGAAAACTTATCCGAACCCAAGAGATAGTCTGTTATGTCACCACCACTTTTCAAAAGTGAGCTCACAGCTTTTGCTGTGTCTAGTGAGCTACCACCACCTATACCAATCACACAGTCGATGCTTTCGTGTTTGTAAAGTCCGACTATTTTGTTAATAAGCTCGCATGACGGATTAGGTTCAACCTCGTTAAACACAAAAAATTTGCTGAACGCTTTCTCGATCTTTTCAATAACACCCAGCTTTTCTACAACTGGGTCACAGATGAAAAGTGGTTTCTTGTAAGCCATACTTTCCAAAACGTTTATCTTTCCAACTCCATAAATAACTTTCACAGGATTAAAAATTTGAAAAGCTGGATATTCTGTCATTTTTTCACCTCATCTTTATATAAAATGTTTGTAAGCACAAACGCACAACTAAGGATGATCACCATACCAATAATTTGAAGAAAGGTTAATTTCTCTTTCAAAAAGAGAAATGAAAACAGTGAAACATAAACAGGCATAAGCAATAAAATACTTCTAACAAGCCAAACAGGATATCTTCTCAGGCAATGATAGTAGAAAACATAAATTAAAAACTGGAATATACTTGCAAATAACAATCCAAGGAACGAAGGGTCAAGCTTAATTTCCAAGAATTCAGATAGTTGAAAGTTCTTACCTAAGAATAGTATAAAGAATAAAAATGTAAAGAAGTTGTTGTAAAATGCTATCACATTATCTGAAGTAGGATTTTTCTTATCAGTTTGTACACTGCGTATGACAAACGCATTAAGTGATATAAACAACGCACTAAGCAAAAAGAAAATATCACTATACACAAAACTCAATTGATTAATAGACTGCTCTGAAACAAGAAAGACACCAAAAAGCATCAATATAACTATTATCAATTCAAGTAAAGTAACTTTTTGACCAAACGCAATGCTTACGAGAGTTGAAAACAACACGTCAGATCTGAGTAAGATGGCACCCTTAGAGGCTGTAGAATATTTGAATCCCATAAAAGCTGTGTAGTCAAGTAAAAAACCAAGTAATCCAATTATGACAAGTCTTGGAAAAACATACTCAAGCTTAAAAAGACTTTTTAATTCCTTTCTAAGATACATATAAATTAACATTATTACAAATACAGCAAGGCGTATAAAGATTCCAGCAAAAGTAACAGAGAATGTTTTTAGTGCGATTTTGTTTGATATGTAGTAGCTTCCCCAAATGATTACAAGAATTAATAGGCTAAAATGCATCAGCTATATCAATTCCTTTCTTAGCTGTTCTAATCTTTCTTCATCTGTCTTCCCAATTTCTCTTTTTTGTTTCAACAGTTTTTTAAGTTCCTCATGTATTTTTGGCTTCAAAGGGTAGCGTATGGCAGCAATAACTCCAAATGTTAACAAAACAATAGGACCAAAAGCAAGGATTGATCTTATCGTATTAATAACAGAGTTTGGTTGTACAGGGATCTCGTTACCTTTTGGATTTATGTACCCCACCACACCTAAGATCAACAGTATCAATGCTTGGACAACAGCTGAGGCTACCTTTCTAAGAAAAGTAGCCATAGAACTTATTGTGCCTTCTCTTCGCTCGTTAAATTTCAATTCACCAACATCAGTTACATCACCAAGGATTGTGTGGGGCATAACGGCAACTGCTGAAACCCCAGCACCTATAATAGCAGCAAAAATGAGCAATATGTTGTTAGACCATTCTGGTCTCATAACAAGTGTTAGAATACCACCAATTGCCCAGATAAAGGCACCTACTATATATGCAAAATTCTTACTTATCTTTTGTGCAATGTATGCATAAACAGGTACAAATATTATTTCGGTAACCAGCAGAACCCCGAGTACTGCTGATACAAAAAACGGTTTACCTATGTAATATTTCATATAATAAGGAAATATTACAGAGACAGTGTCAATAGAAAGATAAGCAAAGAGAAACATTGCAAGATATAGTCTAAAGGTACGTATTTTTAAAGGCTCCAAGATCAACTCTTTAAAGCTCAACTTTGTGGTGGCTGGCTTAAAGTTTTGTTCCTTTGTAAATGCAAAAACTCCAAGATATGGTAAGGCAAAAAATAAACCAAATATGACAGACATCAACAAGTAACCTTTCTTAACATCTCCTACCGCTTTCACTATCATCATTGGTAGTACTGCGCAAAGTAAAGAAGAAATTAATGAGAAAACTAATCTTATAGAATTTATGGCTGTTCTTTCATTGTAATCCAACGTTATCTCGGCACTCATAGCCGTGTAAGGTATTAATACCATCGTAACGACGGTATTTAAGAAGATGTAAGCGAAAAATGCATATAAAAACCTTGCGAAAATGCTTTCAAAGCTCACAGGATACCATACCATCACAAACGAAAGAAATATAAAAGGTACACCTGCCAAAAAATACGGACGTCTTCTTCCGAAACGTGTCTTTGTTCTATCGCTAATATAGCCCATTATTGGGTCTGTTACAGCATCCCATATTTTCCCAACAAGAAAAATTATAGAAGCGTACTGAGGTGGTATTTTAACAACATCTGTCAAAAAGATTGCGTAAAAGAAGTTTATGATATTAAATACTCCTCCACCATACACATCACCAAAACCAAAGAAAAATTTCGTAATAAACGGTATCTTTTCTGATGTCTTTTCAAAATCTTTCATCCCTTAATCCCCCCTGCAGCTAACCCTTTGATTATGTACCTTTGTAATGTTAAAGTGATTATAAAGACAGGTATTAACATTATAGTACCAGCTGCTGACAATTGTCCCCATTTTGGAGCATACTGCCCAAGCAAGCCATTAACTGCGACCGGAGCTGTTCGAGCCTTTACAGATGACAATATTAGGGCGTACAAAAATTCATTCCACGACATCAAGAATGCAAATATAGAAGCAACTACAAGCCCAGGTGCCACTAATGGGAGAAAAATTTTCCAAAACACACCAGACTCTGTAGCACCGTCTATTCTTGCTGCCTCCTCGTAATCTTTTGGTATTGCTGCAAAGAAAGGTAACAAAAGCCATATTACGTAAGGCAAGTTGAAGCTGATATGAGCAATCGTCACACCAGTTATTGTGTCTTTCAAGCCTAAGGTTGTGAACATAACAAATAACGGTATAACAAGAGAAATTTGCGGAATCATTCTAAAAACAAGAAAACTATAAGCTATAAACTCTTTAAATTTTGAAGAGTATCTTGTTATACCGTAAGAAGCCATTGAACCAATGATAATTGAAAAAAAAGTCGAAAGACTTGCAACAAGTAAGCTATTTTTCAAACTTATGATAAAATCTTTATTTGAAAGCACTGTCTTATAACTAACAATCGTTGGTTTGAAATAGAAAGGACTACGCGCCCATATATCGATATCTCTCTTAAAACTACTTGTAACAACCACGATTATAGGCATTAGCTCTGCGGCAAGTATCAACAAAGTTGTTATCACTACAAGTACGGAGATTAATTTCCTTTTTTTCATCCTCTTTCACCCTCAAATTGTATATTTCCTTGCACCACAAAGAAAGCTATACCAAGTGCAATTATTAACAAAAATACCCCCATTGTAGCAGCGTATCCAATATTGAAAAATTCAAAAGCTTGTTTGTTTATGTATAGTGAAAGCAAAAGAGTCGCGTTTCCAGGACCACCACCTGTCATTACGTAGACTTCTGAAAATATCCTAAGAGCATCTATAAGTCTTAATAAGAAACCGGTGGCAATTGTTGATCTCAAATAAGGTATTATTATCTTGAATACCTTTGTCCAAAAGCCAGCTCCATCTATTTCAGCGGCTTCTAAGTATTCTTTTGGTAATCCAGAAAGTCCAGCGTATATGAACATGAACATAAAAGGCCACATTCGCCACACATCCTGGATGATTACCATTCCATAGGCAAATCTAGGTTCTGCAAGCCACGCTTTAACACCAAAGCCGAGCTTTTCTAAAATGAAACTTACCATTCCATATTCTGGTTGTAGCATCATACGCCACGTTAGTCCTGAGATAACTGGTAAGATAAAAACTGGTAGAAGTAATAAAGAACGAGCAATGGAATAAAACTTTCCTTCTCTGTTAAGCAATAATGCTACGAAAAAACCTATAACGGTCTCTATTGGTAATGCTATGACAATAAATCCTAATTGAAGCCAGAGAGAATGAAGAAATTCGTAATCGCTAAAAAGCTTTAAATAGTTGTTGAAAAAAACTATCTTTCGGTTTACTTTATCGAACAAATTCCACTCGTAACCAGACATGTAAACAGCATACATCATAGGATAAACAAGTACTGCCAAAACAACAATTAAAGCAGGAAACACAAAAAGCCAAAAGGGGCTGACGCCCCTTGTTCTTATTTTTCGATCAATACCCGCTGGCTTTGAGAAGTTCATTTAATTCCTCCTTCATTTTCTTTACGGCATCTTCTGGTTTCATCTTGTCAGATATAGCAGCAAGCCAATAATTCCTGATAATTTGAGAAGCTTCAGGATATTTGACAAACCTTGGTCTTGCAACTGCGCTTTTCATAGAATCGAAAATTGCTTTGAACCATGGTCTGTCTTTGTTAAGGTTTGGATTCAACAACAAATCACTTCTCGCTGGCATGAATCCTTTGGGTATAAGTTTTTGCCCTGTTTCAAGTGATGCCCACCAATATGCAAATTCAACGGCAGCTGCTTTGTTCGTAGAAGCATTCGGCATAGCTAAAACCCAACACCCTCTTATTGCAGCAGCCTTTGCTGGTCCAGCTGGTGGGGCCGAATATGCAATTTTGCCGGCAACCAGCGAAGAATTTGGGTCTTCATGTTGTGGAACGAGTGCGGGCCATTGGAACATTGTAAAGACTTTTCCTTGGTTAAACGCCGCAATTCTTTCTGAATGTCCCATGTCAAGTGCACCCGGAGGTGCGAACTTGAGTAATTCCTTATAAAAATTAATAGCTTCAATCGCCTTTTTATCATCGAGCGCAACAATTACTCTGTTGTTAACTATGTCAAGAGGTTTTGTACCAAAAGATTCAAACATAAAAATCGCTTCTGCTGTTGAACCTTCCGTTTGCTTTGTGAAAGGCGCAAAGCCGTAGACACCTCTTGATGCAAAAAATTCTGCCATATCTCTTAACTCTTTGAATGTTTTTGGTATACCTAATTCGTAACCATACTTTGCTTTGAAATCGTTTCTGTTTTTTGGATCATTTATCAAATCTTTTCTTGTAATCCATATATAAACATTTGCGTTAACAGGCATTCCAACAAAAACTCCCATCCATTGTGCAGCTTCAAAGGCATTTGGAGCAAAGATATTCAAATTCGGCCTTTTAAACACTTTACCACTACCCCATTCGTTGAATGGAGTCATAAGATGTGCGAGTGCAGGAATAAAAGGCTCATCGATTGTGACAAGATCATAATCGGTTTTGTTTGGAGATACACTTACACCTATTTTTTGTAGCAAAGTACCAGATGGAACAAGCTCCAATATAACCTTTATTCCGGTGGCTTTTTCAAATTCAGGCAGCCCCTCTTTCAAAGCTTGAGTCAATGCATCATCCCAAGCAAGGACTTTGATAGTAGCATTGTATGGCGCGCCTATCAGAATACTTCCCACTAAAAGCAGAGCCAGTAGAAAAAACCATTTCTTCATAATACTCCCTCCTTAAAATGATCTCGTCACCACAGTATGTGGTAACGTTATCATAATTTAAACACATCAGGCAACTTGTAATGAAATCTGCCAAAATCTGAAAACCTATCAAAACAATAAACAAATAACTTTTAGATTAATTTTTCTAAGGATATTGTTCTTTTACTTTAATTTTTGAATGGAATGTATACTCTGCAGTGTAAAAGCAACGTTTAAACCGTAAAAAAACTAATAACAATAATACGAAAGACGAATTAATTGTGTTATAATAAATTTGAAAGGGGGCATTATTATGCTTAGATTACTAAGAGACAAAACAAGAGTACAAAGGGCGAGGGAGGCATATTTGAACGGCGACTTAGAAACTCACAAAATGTTGCATTCTTCGGAAGAAATAGGAAAAGAACCTTGGCACAAGACCGAGCAAGGTAAATACATTGGGCAAGCAGTGTATGGAGCAAGTGATGGTATAGTTACGACTTTTGCAGCAATCTCTGGAGTAGCTGGGGCAAATCTGAGTCCGAAGGTTGCCCTTATTGTTGGACTCGCGAATCTTTTTGCTGATGGTATATCGATGGCCATAGGAGATTACCTCTCTGAAAAATCACAGAAGGACTACATAAAAGCAGAGAAAGAGAGAGAACAATGGGAAATTGAAAATATGCCTGAGGCAGAAAGGTACGAAATTAGAGAGATATACAAAAGAAAGGGATTAAGTGGCGAGAAATTAAACAACTTAGTTGATGCAATAACGAGCAACAAAGACTTATGGATTGAAACAATGCTTCATGAAGAACTCGGACTTTTCGAAGATGATACATCTCCTCTTAAGAGTGCTCTAGTTACGTTCTTTTCCTTTATAATTGCTGGCTTTATGCCTTTGATTGCATATGTATTTGCTTCACAATGGTACTTTTTGGCTCAGAATCAATTTCTCATCTCTTGTATCATTACTGGGATAACACTTTTTGTGGTTGGAGCTTTGAGACAAATCGTTACAGGTGTGAAGTGGTTCGTTGGTGGTTTTGAAATGCTAATGATAGGCGGTCTATCAGCATTCGTTGCGTACATCATCGGTTGGTTGCTCAAAACGGTTTTCAATATAGTTGTTTAATGGCTCTTATTAATGTTTCAAGTTTTTAAAACTTATTTTTTTGAAGTCTTGGCGCAAAGACTTTTTTTATAACATTTTTTTAAACAGAAAAAGTGGGAGTGAGTAAATTGTTTTTTTCAACAGTTGATAAATTAATACTTTTTCCCCTTGTTTTTCTTGCAGGATTAGTTGATTCAATAGCTGGTGGTGGGGGTTTAATCTCACTCCCGGCTTATTTGTTCATAGGTGTGTCCAGTCATTATGCCCTTGGAACAAACAAGCTTTCCTCAACTATTGGTACAATATTTAGCACACTCAGATATGCTAAAAATAAAGCGATTGTTTACAGTGTCGCAGTACCATCTGTTATAGGTGCAATACTTGGTTCGTACTTAGGAGCAAAAGTTGCGTTGTTATTTTCTTCCAACGTGCTTAAGATAATATTAACTGTACTTATTCCTGTTGCAGCACTCTTTGTTCTAATTGGTAAAAAAAATGAATCTTCCAAGACCAAAATAGACAAGATTAATAAAAATAAAACTTACGTTGTTTCTTTTTTCGTTGGTCTGATCATAGGAATGTACGATGGATTTTTTGGACCAGGCACTGGAACTTTTTTAATAATTCTTTATGTGTCTGTGCTGAATTTTGATCACGTTTCCGCATCCGGGACTGCTAAAATAGTTAATTTATCATCAAACATTGGTGCACTTGTGACCTTCATTCTTAACAAAAAAGTAATTTATTCTCTTGGGATACCTGCAGCAATGTTTGGAATATTAGGTAATTGGATTGGTGCAGGGCTTGCACTCAAAAAAGGTTCAGGAATAATAAAGCCGGTAATGCTTGGAGTGCTTTCGTTGCTGCTTCTGAAAATATTAGGTGATTTAATAAAATAGTTTTCCGAACAAATTTAGTGGGAGAGGTGAGAACATGTCAGACATGCTTGTTAAGTTGTATGAACTACCTGCACTGAAGCCATATGTTGATGAACTTTCGAAACAAGGTATAATAATAAAAAGGCCTATCGGACCTGAAAAGCATTTCGTAATAGAGTGGGTGGGAAAAATTTTCGGTAAACACTGGGCAAGTGAGGTAGACATGGCATTTTCAAATAAGCCTGTCTCTTTGTTCTTGGCAATTGACACATTAAACGGGAATCAAATAATTGGATTTGCCTGTTATGATGCCACTGTCCGTGGTTTTTTTGGTCCTACAGGTGTTGATGAAAGTTATAGAGGAAAGGGAATAGGAACAGCTCTCTTACTTGCGTGTCTACATGACATGTACAACGTTGGGTATGCGTATGCAATAATAGGAGATGCTGGACCAACAGAGTATTACAAAAAAACTGTTAATGCGATAGAAATTGAAAGTTCCAAGCCCGGGATTTATAAATTCATGATAAGAAAGGTATAGTTGACTTTTGAGCAAATTTATTTATTCAAATTCGTTTGAGGTCTTTTCAAAATTGTGTGTAACTCAAAATTAACGATATTTTTTCAAACAAAGACTTTATACACCACTTGACAAAAATAATTTATTTGGTATGATAGGTAACGGTTGCTAACTTCATGGAAAACATGAAGATTGTAAATGCCCCCATCGTCTAGCGGTCTAGGACACTGGCCTTTCAAGCCAGCGGCACGGGTTCGAATCCCGTTGGGGGCGCCAGTTTTTGAAAATGCGAGTTATTTTAGCGAGTGTGGGTGCGTAGCTCAGAGGGAGAGCGTCTGCCTTACGAGCAGAAGGTCGTAGGTTCAAGTCCTGCCGCACCCACCAACAGAAGAAAGAATAAATAGAAACGATCAAATAAAAACATAGGTGGCCAGGTAGCTCAGTTGGTAGAGCAGTGGACTGAAAATCCACGTGTCGACGGTTCGATTCCGTCCCTGGCCACCAGTTTTTTTTAAATTGACCAAATTTTTGCCCTGTTGAATTTGGAAGATTTTCTGGTATAATCTTAATGCGAGAGCTTGGATTCTTGAAAATACGAAAAAGGAGGAAGTGTCATGAAAAGAACGTATCAACCTTCTCAAAGAAAAAGAAAAAGAACACACGGATTTTTAGCAAGAAAGTCAACACCAGGTGGAAGAAGAGTGTTGAGAAACAGAAGAAGAACAGGTAGATGGAGATTGACTGTTTGAGAAAGTACTCTTTTAAAAAGAGAGAGCGTCTGAAACTCAGGAGAGACATAACCCTTCTTTTTAAATTTGGTAAGTCTGTACAAAATGAAGATTTTGTTGTTATCTACAGAATAAACGGACTTGATTACAGTAGGATTGCAATTTCTGTCAAAAAGAAGTTTGGTAAGGCGAATCGAAGAAACAAGTTGAGAAGATGGGTTAGGGAATGTTTTAGGATAAATAAAGAAAAAATACCAAAGGGATTCGATTATCTTATCATTGCAAGGAGAAGCTTGTCTGAAAAGTTTGGAAACAGTAACTTTTGGAATGTTTGTAGCTCACTATTAAGCATTTTTGAGAGGATTGTTAATGCGGAAAGTAATACTAGTAATTATTAGATTTTACCAACTTTATATTTCTCCACTAAAACCACCAACTTGTCGATTTGAACCTACGTGTTCCACTTATGCCTACCAGGCTGTGGAGCGATTTGGTGTTTTCAAAGGGTTACTCCTGAGTTTCTGGCGCATCCTTCGCTGTAATCCCCTTTCTAAAGGTGGAAAGGATCCTGTACCAAATGAATTTCGTATACTCCAGAAATTTGAAAAACATAATACCAATTCATAAGGAGGCGGTCGTGTTGAAGAAATTAACCGTCATTTTTTTGTTGTTGTCATTGCTAATTGTGGGGGTTGCTGGTGTTTTTGTTGAGGAAAGGGTGGATTCTATTGTTGTTACTGGGAAGTATTTGCAAGTTGAGATTGGTAAGGATGGTAATCTTTCCAAAGTCAGTCACATGCTTGGTAGGGTGTATTTGTTTTATGTAAACGATAATGATGGATTTGATATCTTTGACTTGAACAATCAAGAACTTTCCGATGGAACGCCTACATTCAATATTCTTGGAAAAAAGGACCAAAAAGGTGAATATGAGAATTTAAACATCATTTTTGAATATCCAAATGGAATAAAGAAAACTTATATATTTGATAATAACCTGAATATGTATTCTTACAAAGTATTAATTAATGCTCCTATGGAAGTAAAGGTTGCACTACCTTTGATTTGGTCAAATGATACAATCAGATCTGCAGTTAACTTTTTTGTGTCTTTTAGACCGGATAGAGACTACGTATCGATCGTGAAATTTGCTGGGAAACTTGAAAGTACAAAGGTAGTTGGTAGTAACTTTGACTTTAAGGTTTATATTGGTCCATACAAAAAAATGGTAATAAAACATTTGTTTGATAAAGATTCAGAAAGATTAATACAGCTAATAAAAACGGTACCTGGTGTTGGTACGTGGTATAGTTTTATATCTGATGGACTTACGGAATTTTTTAACTGGATTAACACTTTCACAAGAAACTTTGGACTAACGATTATAGTTTTTACCATAATTGTCAGGTTAATACTCTATCCATTCTATCATGCTCAAACAAAGCAAATGATCCAAATGAGGAAATTACAACCTGCAGTTGAGGCGATTAAGAAAAAGTACAAAGAACCTCAAAAACAACAAGAGGAATTGATGAAATTATACAAAGAAAACAACATTAATCCATCCAGTGGTTGTTTGATGCTTCTTATACAGCTTCCTATATTTATGTTACTTTACGGGGTTATCCAAAGCTATCAAGAACTTTTCTCAGTATCAGGAGGATTTCTTATTTGGAAAGATTTATCTGCTGGTGGTTGGGGTCCAAACTGGCTATTTTTACTTATTACAATTGTAACGTCGTATTATCTTGCTCTCATAACAAGTCAAGATTCAAGAAGTGCTTGGCAACAAATAATCATGGGTACTGTGTTTCCGTTTTTCTTTATCAGTTTACCAAGTGGTATATTTCTCTACTGGACAATGAATTCTGTGATTCAACTAATAATAACATTCTATATTTACAAAAAATACAAAATTCAGGGAATTACACAACACGAGCTTTGGGGAGTAAAGCCTAAGAAAAAGTAAAGTACTGAGCTACAGTAAGGTGAAGAGGTGATAGACTTGAAGACGTATAACTACGTTGGAAAAAGTGTGGAAAGTATTATTGAACAATTCAAAAGTGAGCATGATGTATTTGAAAATGAATTCGAGGTAACTGTGATTGACAAGGGAACACACGGGATATTTGGATTGTTTGCTCGTGATGCCGTTGTTGAGATTACTATTAATAACAAGTATTATGAAAGAAAACTCAAGGATTTTCTCGAAGGTGTGTTCAAGCATTTCAATATGGAATATTATGTTGAAGTAAGTAGTAGAGGAAAGACATTTTTAGCTTCTTGCCATAGTGAGGAGATTGGAAAAATTATCGGAAAGCACGGCAAAGGACTTGGTGCTTTACAGCACATTGCTAGTATATTTCTTAATCGAATAACGGATACAAAGGTAACGGTTATAATAGATGCTGGGAACTATAGGGAAAAGCGAAAAGAGCAACTTGAAAAGATTGTTCAAAATGCCATAGATCGCGTAAAGAAAGTAGGAAAAGTTAAACTCGATCCAATGTTTGCATTTGAAAGAAAAATGGTACACGAAATCGCAAAGAAGTATAGAGGAATACACACGTACTCAGAGGGGTTAGAACCTTACAGATACGTTGTAATTGAAGCGAAGAAGGGAGGACGCAGAGATGAAGATAGGAAATATTTCCGAAATGCAACCACAAGAGATTGATGGTGGAAAGATTCTGAAAAGAGTGTTAATTGGTCCGCGTGATGGTGCACCGAATTTTGTTATGAGGCTTTTTACACTCCAGCCGGGAGTCTCAACGCCATATCATACACATCCGTGGGAACACGAAGTATTTATAATAGAAGGAGAAATAGAAGTCGTTCAAAAAGATGGAAGAACAAAATTATCAAAAGGAAGTTTTGTATTCGTAGAACCAAATGAAGAACATCAATTTCACAATTGTGGTGATAAAGAGGCGTCTTTTATATGTGTCATTCCAAAAGCAGGTGGGGAATAACAAGAACTATAAATAGCAATAAATTTAAATAAATAGAACCTTAACAATCATTTTTCACACTACATTACTTGACATGATAATTATAGCATGCTATAATAACTCACGGTCTTTGAAAGTCGGGGCGTAGCGCAGATGGCGAGCGCGCCGGTCTTGGGAACCGGAGGTCGCTGGTTCAAGCCCAGTCGCCCCGACCAATGTGCGGGTGTAGCTCAATTGGTAGAGCATCGGCCTTCCAAGCCGAGGGTTGCGGGTTCGAGTCCCGTCGCCCGCTCCAACTTTCAAAAGTGCGGCCGTAGCTCAACAGGATAGAGCATCGGACTTCTAATCCGAGGGTTGTGGGTTCGAGTCCCGCCGGCCGCGCCAAATAAGAATAGATTAATATTCAATTATTTGTGGTGGCTATAGCTCAGCTGGCAGAGCGCCTGACTGTGGATCAGGTGGTCGAGGGTTCAAATCCCTCTAGCCACCCCAGTTTTTTATATATCTGCATTTGTAATCACGTAAGTAAACGCGCGCTCGTAGCTCAACTGGATAGAGCGTCGGACTTCGGATCCGATGGTTGCGGGTTCAAGTCCTGCCGGGCGCGCCAGAGTAAAAAGAATGATCTAATTTAATTCGATGCCAGATTATACTGATTAAACTACCAGGATTGTGATTTTCAAACGTCAAAGAAAAGGAGGTTTTAACTATGGAAGTACTAAAAGTTTCATCCAAATCAAACCCAAACAAAGTTGCAGGTGCGTTGGCGGGCGTGATAAGAGAAAAAGGTAAGGCAGAGATTCAAGCTATTGGCGCTGGTGCTGTGAATCAAGCTGTTAAAGCTGTTGCAATTGCGAGAGGATATCTTGCTCCAAGTGGATACGACCTTGTTTGTGTTCCAGCATTTACAGATGTGAGTGTGGAGAATGAAACAAGAACTGCTTTGAAATTTATTGTCTTTCCAAGAGAATAATTTTTGAGACAATCAGAAAGGCTGGTCATAGACCAGCCTTTTATTTTTGAACGCTTACAACCTTTTTTGCAAGTTGCTCTTGTTTTAACCAATATCCATCAAGGATCCCTTGAGAAGCTAATTTTCCAAGAAATTTATAATGATAGTCTTTTAAAATACCCGGTCCTTCAGACCAAAGTGGTGTTCCTGGTAAAGGCATAAAAGTATGAGCATGGATCTTGGCGTTGTATTTTTTGACGATTTTCTCTATGAAATTAAATGTTTCTTCGACATCATCTCGTGTTTCGAAAGGAAAGCCAAATATGAAATCCACCTTCGCGTAAAAACCGTTGTGTGAAAGTATTTCCAATGCTTCTTCCACTTTTTCAACAGTATGACCTCTTTGAATTTTTTCCAAAATCCTGTTACTCCCACTTTGCGCACCTATTACTATATAGTCGTGATCAACATATTTTTTTATGAGTTTTACGACATCAGCAGTAACACTTTCTGGTCTTACATCGGATGGAAATGTACCAAAGTATATTTCAGTTACACCAGATGATTTTACTTTGTATAAAAGTTCATCTATTGCTTCTAAATTGGGAGTGATTCCGTTCTTGCTACCATAGCCAAACGCGTTAGGAGTGATAAATCTTGCTACAGTTTTACCGTGCTTGACAGAAATTTTTTCATATTCAACTATCTGTTCAATACTTCTGTGTCTGACTATTTTACCTGCTAATCTTGGTGTTTGACAATAACCACAGTTAAAAGGACAACCTCTTGATATTTCAATCGGCATGAATAGTTTTTTTTGTTCACAAACAGGTGGATAGTCGTCAAGGTTTACTCTTTTTGATACTCCATCAATTATCTTTTCATTACACCTACCAGAAAGAAATTCAATTATGTTGCTTTCCCCATCACCAATAAAAACATGATCAAACCCAACTGACAGCATTTGTTCGGGATTAGCCGTCGCGTGTGGTCCGCCAGCAATAAGCGTATAACCATATTGCTTTAGTTTGGCTATTTCTTCGACAACAAGATCTAAATCGAAGCTCATAAATGAATAAGCAACTACAGTACCCTTTACCGGGTACTGTAGTATATCGTTAATACTTTTGCATTCAATAACTTCAATATTTATTTTTGACAATATAGCACTGACAAGTGCCGTTATACTGTACCTGTTGTACTTGGTTGTCCTGAAGATTATTCTATCAAAGTTCAGATGTTTCAACTAGTTTTAGTCACCCCATATCTTCTTCTTAACTTCTCGTGCGGATTCAGCTAAAAGCAAACTGTGGCCGCTGTTGATGAATACAACCGTCTGACATTCTTTTCCGTAGGAAAGGTTGACCATCTTTCCTCCAAGTTGGTTACTTGCCCTTATTCTTCTTGAAATTGTTGAACTGATGGGGACGACGGCAATCACCCTGTCTCTTACAACGTAAACATTGTCATTTATCTTCACCACAGGATCTGTTTTCGGCACAGTATACACCTCCATGGAGAAACTTATTTACACGTTGAACCTTATTGTAATTATATCACCATCTTCGACAATGTGTTCTTTTCCCACTAATTTCATTAACCCAGCGTCTCTTACAGCTTTTTCTGAACCAAGACGTATCAAATCATCGTATTTTATGATCTCTGCCTTTATGAATCCTCTTGCAAGGTCTGTATGTATAACCCCGGCTGCGTCTACTGCTGTGGCTCCTTTTTTCAAAGTCCACGCGCGAACTTCATCTTTACCAACTGTAAAAAAGGAAATAAGACCAAATTGTTTATAAAGTGCGTGTGATAACCTTTGAATACCAGTTTCCTCTGCACCTAAGTCTCTTAGCAGTTCCATTTTCTCTTCTTCGTTTAATGAATTCAATTCCATTTCAAGTTTTCCACATAATTCTACATATGCAAAACCATTCTTTTCGCATAATTGAATTATATCACTTCTTGTTTCGTATTTTTTCTCAGTAAACTGTTCTTCATCAAGATTTACAACAACGGCTATAGGTTTAAGTGTTGCCAGTGAGAAACCCCCAACCATCTTCTTTTCTTCGTCGGAAATCTCAACTTTGGAAAGTAATTGTTCATTTTCAAGGGCTTGTTGGATTCTCTTTAGTAACTTTAGTTCAACTTCTTCTTTAGGTTCAAGTTTTCTCTTTGCATTTTCCAATCTTTCTATTCGGCTCGTCACAACATCAAGATCTCTGAATAAAAATTCATCAAGCGTGGCTCTGAGTTGTTCTATAGGTTTTTCAACTTCTGGATGAGCTACGGCTTCGTTTCTAAAAGCTCTCACAACTATTAACATAGCTTCTACATTTTGAAGTAAATTAAATACTGCCGTACGTTCTTTTTTATCGTTTATTTTTAAAGCAGGTGTATCAAAAAATTCTAACGTAGCGTATGTGACCTTTTTTGGTTCATACATTTTTGCAAGAATATCAACCCTCTTGTCGTGAACTTTTGCTGTACCCCTATGATGTTCTTGTGAGAAAAGGTCAACGTCAATATTTGTTAACAATGAAAAAATTGTCGTCTTACCAACTTGTGAGAGTCCGACGATTCCGACTTTCATAATTAGTCCTCCTCATTTTTAAAAACTTTCTTTAAAGTAGCTACACGTTCGCTTCTTTGTTGTTTTCTTAATGTTTTGACAAAATCAGAACTACGTTCTGCCTTTGCTACAGCTATCAATAGTCCATTCCAGAATATCTGAACAAAGTCGTCTTTGTTAAAATCATCCATCGATATTATATCATCAACCTTTGGATGTATGCCATTGTATATCTTATTTTTGTCGTCAACAACTATCTTCGGGTAATCAAGGATTTTTTCCATAGGAATTGTATGCTTTTCTAACTTTGCTCGATCTACCTTATCAAATTCAATGCTTATCGAGTCCTCAACTCTGAACTTACCAACCTGTATCCTTCTTAACTCAACTGCAGTTGCACCACAGCCAAGAGTGTATCCTATATCCATACACAGACTCCTAATGTATGTTCCCGCTGATACCTTTGCTTCGAATTCTACGTATGGTATGTTTATTTTGACCTTATTTATTTCGTATATAGTAACTTCTCGAGGTGGCAGGTTAATCATCTTTCCTTCACGCGCAAGTTCATACAGTTTTTTTCCTTGATGCTTCTTTGCAGAATACGCTGGAGGAATTTGCTTGTAAGTACCAACAAATGAATTTATGACTGTATTTATGTCTTCTTCGCTAACTGTTATGGGATGTTCTTCCATAACCTTTCCAGTGATATCAAACGTATCAGTTATTATTCCGAGTTTCATTTTAACAATATACTTTTTTGTCTCGCCTTGTAAATATTCAAGTAGTCGTGTGGCTTTTCCCACACCAATAATTAATAGTCCTGTTGCAAATGGATCAAGTGTACCCGCATGTCCAACTTGCTTTATACCAAGTATTTTTCTAACTTTATCAACAATATCATGCGAGGTAGGTCCCTTTTCTTTATCAACTAAAATTAACCCTGAAATCATCACTGCCTCCGAGTTTTAAAGGAAATTGAGTCGTTACCAGTTTTCTAAAAACCTAACATCATTTCTAATCAAATCCCTTATATCTCTTATTCCGTACTTTACCATTGCAATTCTTTCTATACCGAATCCGAAAGCCAAACCCCTCCACTCCTGTGGATCGTACCCAACATTTTTAAACACGTTGGGGTGTACCATACCAGCACCTAAAACTTCAAACCATTTATTATTGAAGTATATATCCACCTCAAAGCTTGGTTCTGTGAATGGGAAAAAGCTTGGTCTTAACCTTATTTTTGTGCTTTCACCGAGTAATCGTTTGGCAAACTCTTCAAGAAAATATTTGAGATGCTTTACAGTAACATCATGGTCTACATACAAGCCTTCCATTTGTGTAAACATTGGAAGATGGGTAGCATCGTAATCTCTTCGGTAAACTCTGCCAGGTGAAATTATTGCAAGTGGTGGTTTTCTTGAAAGCATTGTTCTTATTTGTACAGGTGATGTATGTGTTCTTAAAAGATATTCCTCGTTTATGTAAAATGAATCATGTTCATCACGTGCAGGATGCCACTCGGGTGTATTCAGTGCATCAAAATTAAACCAAGGTGTTTCCACTTCCGGACCTTCAACAACGGAGAAACCCATTGATATAAATATGTCTTCAAGTTCTTTTCTCACTTTTGTTAAAATATGCAAATGACCGACAGATCTGCGTGCACCGGGCATTGTAGTATCTATCCAAAGCTTTTTGTAAATCTTTTCTTTCTCCAATTCGGATATTTTCTCTCTTTGCAATTCGAGCAGTTTTTCTATATTCTCTTTTAATTCATTAACGACTTTTCCGAAAGCAGGTTTTTCATCGGCTGGTAAATCTTTCAACCGTTTCATTAAGTTTGTAATGACACCAGATTTTCCAAGGTATTTTACGCGCAAGTCATTTAATTTTTTTGTGTCGGAAGCTTCTGAAATCTCACTTCTAGCTTGGGCAAGTATTCCAGTCAATTCTCCAGTATAACTCATCTTACTTCCCCCTTGTTTTATCTGTTTGAATTTTATTCTTTAATTGTGTTCATGAGATACACTATTCCACTACCAATGAAAATCCACAAAAACATTCCAAGGGTACTTCCGTTTCCATGAAAGGCAGGTGTTATTGGATACAAAGAACCAGCAATCAAGCCAAGTATAAAGTTAAGAATCGATTCTTTTGCCTTTTCAAACCAAATCTTAAGTACTTTGGAAACTATTCCAATACCTACCAATACTCCTGTGCCGAGGATAAGTAAGAATAAAAAGTCATTAATCTGGAAACTTCCGAATTTTGTAAGTTTTGCAACGATTTCAATCGCGTTTTCATAAAATCCTAATATCATGAGCATCAAAGAACCACTTAATCCAGGGAGTATCATAGATCCACCTGCTACAACACCTGCCAAGAAGAGAAAAACATAATTTATGTTTGTGGCATCCAAAGCTCTTTGCAAATTTCCAGGATAAACCGCATAAGGTATTATTACCAGTGCTGTCCCTATTAGAAATTCAACAGCTCTAAACTTGCTAATATCTTTTCTAATGTTTAGCAATGAGAACAAAATAAGCCCAAAAAAGAAACTGTAAGTGTAAAAAGAATAATTCTCGAAAGCCCAAGATAATACCTTACTACCTGTCAATAGACCGGTAATAATACCAATTCCCACTATGAGTAAAAACAGAAAATCATTCTTTTTAAACCTAAGATTGGTCAATTCATTTATTACATTTATCAACCTTTCGAATATACCCGTTATAACTGCTATAGTGCCCCCACTTACACCGGGGATTACATTTGCCCATCCCATCAATAGCCCAGCCACAATTGGTTTTGATATATTATGCATCTACACAATTCACCTGCACTTTCTTTGACAAGGTTAAATTGTATGCTGTAAGTTTTCCACCGTAAACACATCCAGTGTCAATTCCTATCTTATCTTCGGTTATGAACACATCTTGAAATGGTGTATGTCCAAATACAACGATGTAACCCATCTTATGATTTTTTGTTATAAACTCTTCTCTTATCCAGATCAGGTCTCTTGGATCTTGTTTTTCAAGTGGAATTTTAGGTCTTATTCCCGCATGAACAAACAGATATCTATCTTCCAAATGATAGTATTTGGTATTTCTATAAAATTGAATGTGCTCTTCATTTAGAGAAAGATTTTGCAAATTCCCATAACTTCGCCAGGTTGCTTGCGCTCCATTCATAAGCCAGAGAAAAGTTTCATCACCATTGTCAATAACATCCAAGAGCATTTGTTCGTGGTTGCCTCTTAGAAACACGCAGTTTGTTCTTTTCGAAAGTTCAAGCAGACAATCCACAACCCCTTTGGAATCTGAGCCTCTATCTATATAATCACCCAAGAATATTAATTTGTCGTTTTCTGTGGGCGATATTTCTAATAATAACTTTTCAAGAGGTTTTAAACAACCGTGTATATCACCGATAACCCATAGCATAAAATCACCTTAACTCTTTTGATTGAAATTAACCCTTATATAACTCGTTTCTTATTTTGTCTTTTCGCATACCACCTTTTTCTTTTGCTATCTTTGTACTTATTTTCTTGTTGTTCAGTTTCGGCTTCCTCAACATCTTTCTCGGAAACATGCTGAATTTCTATAAAGTTCATTTTTCCGTTAAGGAGTACTCCGAATGTGTCTGGTTTGATTGATTTGTTCACTTTACATCCTGGACAATTTAAGTACAATCCATATTTTCCTACTCTTAAGTGATATGGTTCAGTACAAGTTTCGCAAGGTTTGTTGGTTTCATAGTCTACAGTAAAAAATTCATTCTCCGCGTTTTGTAAGTCTTTACTGAATTCTTTTAGAAAATTCTTTATAACGTCTTTCCATGATTTCAATCCATTTTCTACTTCATCGAGTTGCTTTTCCATTTCTGCAGTAAATCCTTTATCAACTATGTCTGGGAAACGTTTTTCGAGATAATCGTTAACAACAAAGCCGAGTACTGTTGGGACAAGTGTGCGACGATTTTTTACAACGTATTTTCTATCAAGAAGTGTTTGAATGATAGTTGCATATGTACTGGGTCTGCCAATTCCTTCGCTTTCCAGAGTTTTCACAAGTGTTGCTTCACTGTACCTATCTGGTGGTGTAGTTTCTGACTCTGCTGCTTTTGGTTCTACACTGTATGATTCTCCGATTATCAACTCTTTGTGTTCTTCGCTTACCTCGTTGTCTGTGGTATAAACAATTTCAAAACCATCGAATACTCTTTCTCTAACGGAAGCTTCAAATACATAATCATCGCTCTTAAAATCATAACTGTACTGTTTGTAAACAGCATTGCTCATTTGAGATGCAATAAACCTTTTCCAAATCAGCTCGTACAATTTGGCATGATCCTTGTCAAGCAACTTTTTTGCTTCTTCCGGGGTAAGTTGGATATTAACCGGTCTAATACATTCATGCGCATCTTGTACCTTTGTTTTGCTTTTTTCTTTGGATGTTTTCTTGGTTTCCTCGCCTAAATATTCTTCACCGAATAGTTCAAGAATGAACTTTTCCGCAGCTTCTTTTGCTTCGTCTGATATTCTTGTGGAATCGGTGCGCATATATGTTATAAACGCAATGTGGCCTTTTGGTGTATCTATACCTTCATAAAGATCCTGAGCAAGTTTCATTGTTTTTGCGACAGGAAAACCAAGTTTGCTTGAAGCGTCTTGCTGGAGCGTGCTGGTTATAAACGGTAAAGGCGGATTTTTCTTTATTTCTTTTATATCTATATCTACCAACTGAACATTTTTCACGCTTTTTAAAACTTCATCAGCGATTTTTTTATCTATATCAGTTGGTTTTAACTTTGTTTTACCGATTTTTGTTAAGTTTGCTTTCAATCCCGCTATTTCAACCCAAACTTTATAGTATTTCTGAGGTACAAATTGAAACCTTTCCCTTTCACGTTCACAAACAAGTTTAAGTGCTGCTGACTGAACACGCCCTGCACTTTTTGCATCTTTGAGAATTTTCCACAGTAAAGGACTTATTTTATAACCAACAATTCTATCAAGAACCCTTCTTGCAAGTTGGGCATTAACTTTGTTCATGTCTATTTCTCTTGGTGATTTGATGGCTTCTTGAATAGCTCGCGGCGTGATTTCAGAGAAGGTAATTCTATTTTTACCTCTCAGATTCAACAATGTTGCAAGATGCCATGCTATTGCTTCACCCTCCCTATCCGGGTCTGAAGCGAGTAACACTTCTTTTCCTTCTACAACGTTTCTTATCTCTTTAACAACAGATTCTTTTCCTGGTATTATCTCGAATTCCATACTTAGAGATTCAAGATCAACTCCAAAAGTTTTTTGAGGAAGATCTCTTATATGGCCCTTTGATGATATGACCTGATAATCTTTACCAAGTATATTTTCTATCGTTTTTGCTTTTGCTGGAGATTCTACTATAACAACAGTCGAAGCGTTTAAATTATGTGTATTTTCATGTTCCGATTTATTTTTTTTGAGTTTTTCCTGACTCTTTTTTTGTCTGTTTTTCATCAAATCATCACCACGCAAAGCTATTTTCATTTAAGTAGAAATCTTCTACTAAGATTTGTGTCATATTCACTCCACTCTTTTCCATTATCTTCCTTTTCAATAATTTGAAAGACTCTATTTATCTTCGAATCCATATTCTCTATATAATGTAAAACAAGTGCTTCAGCCGTCTTCGGTACAACGGGTGCTCCCCATTCAAGCTCACCATGATGTGACGCTATCAAGTGTTTCAATTTGAGCATTTTTTCATAAGGAACGGTGTGAGCTTTTTTATCTATATATTCAATGCCAATAATTGTATGTCCAAGTAACTCACCTTCGGTTGTGACTTCAATACCTCGCTGAGTAATGGTATACTCTTTAACTTTTCCAATATCATGTAGTAAAGCACCCGTAATAAGCAAATCTCTATCAAGTTGAGAATATAGTGCACACACTTGCTCAACTATTTTTGCCACATTCAAAGAATGCTCAAGTAATCCACCCATGTAAGCATGATGTATACGCATCCCAGCGGGTGCATTCTTAAACGCTTCTACAAAGCTTCTGTCATCAACGAAAAAAGCATTAAGCAACTTTCTAAAATCTTTGTCTTTCACACTGTTCACCATATTCAGAAGTTCATTAAACATTTCTTCTGGATTTTTTGCTTTTGAAACAAATCTTTCTATATCATATTCTGACTCCGAAAGCTTTTTGATGGCTGTTTCAGAATTCGATATGTTGATCTGCAATCTTTCATCAAAATAAACCACTTTGCCTGTTACACTGACTACGGTACCAGTTTGAAGGATTTGGTCGTTCTTTTCAGCATTGTACCAATCTATTGCTCTAATACTTCCAGTCCTATCCTCGAGTGTTAAGAGTAGGAACTTTTTACCATCTTTTGTCTCCTGGAGTTTTTTACTTTTGATTTTGAATACACTATCGATTTCTTTTTCTATAAATTTTTCAAGTTCTTCCACGTAAGGTTGTCTTAGCTTTTCAAGTAATTCCTTAGGTATATTCACAATTCCATCCCCTCGTATTTTCTTGGTACTCTTTCAGATATACGACAAGTAACTTCGTAATTTATTGTTCCGACGAGTCTTGCTATTTCTTCTGCTGTTATTCTATTATTTCCTTGCTGTCCTATTAAAACAACTTCATCACCAATTTTCACATTATCAAGATGCGTTACATCAACCATAAACTGGTCCATACAAATTCGACCAACCACAGGACATTTTTCACCGTGTATGAGAACATATCCCTTGTTAGAAAGATGGCGCCAATATCCATCGGCATATCCAACTGGTATAGTGGCTATATCCATTTGTGTAAAGGCTTTAAAAGTTCTGCCGTAACTTACGCTATCTCCAGGTTGTATTTTCTTAACGTGAGAAACTATACTTTTCCAAGTCAATACAGGTTTTAACTCGTTACTATAAACACTTTCACTTGGCTGAAGTCCATAGCTTGCTATTCCGATTCTTACATAATCAAAACAGCTCACTATCTTAGATATGGATGCTCCACTGTTACAAACATGCTTTATTCGAACATCTAAACTCAGTTTTGAGAAGAGCTCTGCTTGTTCCACAGTGAATTTTACATCTTCATCATCTAAACTATCGGCAACTGCAAAATGTGTATATGCACCTTCCACGTCAAAACCCAACTGCCTTGCTGCTATGAGAAACTCTTTTGCATCTTGTACCGATACACCTAGTCTTCGCATACCAGTATCTATCTTTATGTGAGCTTTTGGTCTCCAAAATTGTTTTTTGTATTTAAGTAGTTGCTCCCAAGAATAAAGTGTTATTGTTATACCGTATTGTTGAGCAATGTGAAGCATATCTGGTTCAACGTAATTGAATACAAGAATATCTTTTGATATACCATGTTTTCTTAACTCTATAGCCTCTTCAAGAAAGGCAACAGCAAAGTAATCAATACCTGCTCTCTCAGCCGCACGTGCTAATTGTACAGCACCGTGACCATAAGCATTCGCTTTCACAACAGCCATGACCTTGGCTGGTGCACAGTGTGCTTGAAAAAAGGATAAATTACTTAAGTAATTTCTCACGTTTATAACAACAAACGTCCTTCTACTTTCCATTGGAATTTCCCCCTATTTTTCTATTTTCAGTACAAAACGTATCTCTTGTGGTTTTTTATCAGTTCTTTCAAAATCTCAATTCTCTCGATCGGGGGTAAATAGTAGATTTTCCAACGAGTCCTGATCTTGGTTCCAAATTCTGAATATTCAATATCTATTATATCATCTAATTTTAGCTTGAAATACGGGCTTTTTATAAATAGATTTTCCAGTTCCACGAAATAGAAAAAAGCTTCAATTGTTAACAACAATATGCCAGCGTACGTAATTGATATCAATGTTAAAACAGCTGTGGAAATTTGATGAAAAAAAACATAGAGTACAAACAAAGTACTCAAAATTGCAACAAAAGTGATGAAAAATTTGTAAGATTTCTTAGTTCTAAAAATCATAACTTCAAAAAAAGCGGGGATGTCCCCGCTTTTTATGCCTCCACTGTCACGGATTGTGTTTTGCCCACGTATCTCTTAACTTTACCTGCTTTTAAACAGCTTGTGCAGACGTTCGTCCTCTTAACAGTACCGTCGTTGAGAAGTATTCTAACTTTTTGAACGTTTGGTTTAAACCATCTGTTTGTATGCCTGTTTGAATGGCTAACGTTTTTCCCAGCTCTTGGTTCTTTACCGCATATCTCACATTTTGCCATGGTTAATTCCTCCTTTATTTTATATTTTCGATTTTGAACTTTTGGAATCACTGTTACGTGGTATATTATACCAATTATCTTGTTAAATTCAAGTAGGATTTTGCAAATTTGCCTATCTTCACTTATTTAACTTCTTGAACTTGAACAGTGTTCGTTGTCCCTGGTCTACCCCAAGGAATACCAGCAACGATTATAACTTTATCACCATTCTGAGCAAGGCCAAGTTGTTTAGCCTTGTTTATGACACTTTCTATCATTTCGTCTGTTGTAAGACGCTCTTCCAACATTACCGGCATGACACCCCAGCTCAAGCAAAGCCTATAATAAGTTTCTGGGTTATTCGTTGCTGCCATTACTGGTATAGATGGCTTATACTTCGAGACACTTACAGCTGTTGAACCCGTGCTTGTTGCTGTTATTATCAATTTAGCTTGTACGTGTTTTGCTAAAGTTGTTGCTGCGTAGGATATAGCACTTGATAAATCAAAGCTGGATGAATATTCTTTAAGCCAATCCAACCTAAACGATTCGTAATCTTCCATGTATTTCTCAGTATTTTTTGCAACATCATCCATGACTCTAACTGCTTCGCAGGGATATTTTCCTATCGAAGTTTCGGCCGAAAGCATTATAGCGTCTGTACCGTCAAGTATGGCATTCGATATGTCGGTAACTTCTGCTCTTGTTGGTGTTGAATTATTTATCATACTTTCGAGCATTTGTGTAGCTGTTATAACTGGTTTTTTGTACAGATTTGATATTTCGATAATTCTTTTTTGAGCGATAGGAACTTGAGCAATCGGTATTTCCACACCAAGATCTCCACGCGCCACCATTACAGCATCTGAAACTCTCACTATTTCCTCAAGATTATCAAGTGCCTGTAAAGTTTCAATCTTTGCCACTATAGGTATTCTTGTTAGTTCCTTAGCATCTATGATATCTTCTGCTTTTCTTACAAAAGAAAGGGCGAAAAAATCAATTTCTTCTTCGTTTCCGAGTTTTATAAATTCCTTGTCCTTTTCTGTGATAGATGGAATAGATATATCAACACCCGGCAAATTTACGCCGCGCTTATGAGTAATTGTTCCTCCTCTTTTAATGCTACAAAGTATAGTTTTTGTTTTAGCAAAGATTTCTTTTACAACGAGTTCCACCGCACCATCATTTATAAGTATCCTATCTAAGGGCTTTATTTCCTCATAGAGTTTGTCATAATTTATCCAAAACCTTTTCGAATTTCCGACGAATTCTTCACCACATAGTATTTCAACATCGGTTCCAGGCTCTAAGGTTATGTAATCACTTTCAAATCTTCCAGTTCTTATTTTTGGACCCGCCAAGTCAAGCAATATGGAAAAATTGTAACCTTTTTCTCTAACCTGTTTCAACCTTTTAATTCTTTCTTTATGCACATCTATAGTTTCATGAGATGAATTCAGTCTGAACACGTTAACACCGCATTCGGCAAGTTTGATAATTTTTTCTTCAGATTCACAAGCAGGTCCAATGGTAGCAACTATCTTGGTTTTTCTCATTATCACACCTCCTAAATATTTCAAATTGTGAATTTAATGGATATTCGATGCTGCTCGTGAAATAACCATTTTCCGAAATATTATACCACAAATTTGAAAAAATAAAGGCATTCCACATGTGGAATGCCTTAACAATAATTATTCTTTAATTATTCTTTGGCTTACGATAGTTTCTGAATGAAATAAAGTTAATTTTATTGAATATTCCACTTCATAACGCCAATTACAATCGATATAACAAACGCCCATGTAAGTGAAAGTAAAGGTATTAATGATGCGTTTCCGACACGGAAAAAGTCAAAGATATTTAATGCTACAATAATTAATCCAAGGAAAACGGATTTTCTCATACCATCTCTTACCTTTAACTCGCCGAAATCTCTTGCAATAAAAAATGTAAAGATTCCTATAATAATGTAAGCAACGGGTGAGATTGAAATTCCCAGTTTGGAGAAAAAGGCCTTGAAGTCATCTGAAAAAAAGCCTATGGAAATCATGAAATAAACTATTGAAACAACGTTTGCAATATTCATCGAAGCCTTAGATTGCTGCAAAACTGCCAAAATTATGGGAACGGCAAGAACAATATTGGCTATAAACATTAATACTGAGTAAGCATTTATGTTTGTCATGGATTATTATTCCCCCTCAATAACTTTTTTGTATTCATCTTCGGTTAATAGTTCATCAAACTCTGCAGGATCTGATGGTTCTATTTTTACAAGCCATCCTTCATCTTCTGGGGACTGATTTACAAGTTCAGGTGAAGAGTTAACTTTTTCGTTTATTTCAACAATTTTACCACTAACTGGAGCATAAACATCGCCGGCCGCTTTAACACTTTCAAGTGATACAATTACCTCACCTTTTTTTACTACTCTGCCAACTTTGGGTAAATCGACGTAAACAATATCACCAAGTTTTTCTTGTGCATAGTTTGAAACTCCAACATGTCCGGTTTCAGTATCAAACCATTCGTGCGTTTTTGCATACCTTTTCATAGTACTTTATACCTCCCCTTTTGTACTGTTTTAGGAATTCGAAATTGCAAAATGATAAGAATTGAAAAAAATTCAAAAGTCTTAAGCTATTCAGAAGTTTCGGTTTACTCTAGTTTTTATTATATCATAAATTCCATCTTATCCAACATCCAAAAGTTTTATCCTTTCACTGTATATCTCTAAAACTTTGTTTATTATAACACTTTCTGGGTAATTTTCAATTATACTCTTCGCATCTTCCCTTGCTAACATTATCAATTCAGCATCGGAAACTAAATCTGCAACTTTAAACTCTGGTAACCCGTGTTGGCGTGTTCCAAAAAATTCACCCGGTCCTCTTAACCGTAAATCGTATTCTGCTATTTTAAATCCATCGTTTGTGCTTGCAAAGAATTGTAATCTCTCCCAGGCTTCTTCACCCGCTTCACTGACTATAAGAAAACAATAACTCTGTTTTTCACCTCTGCCAACACGACCTCTCAATTGATGTAATTGCGCAAGACCAAATCTTTCAGCGTTTTCTACCACCATTATTGTAGCATTGGGAACATCAACACCAACTTCGATAACAGAGGTAGACACGAGTATTTTTATTTCACCTTTGACGAATTTTGTCATTATCTCATTTTTTTCGATATCCGACATTTTCCCATGCAACAAACCCATCGGAATATCAGGAAAAGCTTCTTTGCTTAGCGTTTTATACATTTCCTCAGCAGCTTTGGCATTTATCTGATCGGATTGTTCAATTAAAGGATACACTATGTACGCTTGGTCTGAGTTTTCAATAACTTGTTCTCTTATAAATTTATAGACGTCTTTTACCCTCGTATGTCTGAGCGTAAATGTTTTTATCTGTTTTCGACCGGGGGGCATTTCATCAATTACTGAAACATCTAAATCACCGTATAATGTCAATGACAAAGTTCTTGGAATTGGTGTAGCTGTCATGATGAGTGTATCAACCACTTTTCCTTTTGAAATCAGCTCTTCACGTTGTTTTACACCAAATCTATGCTGCTCATCTATTATCACAAGTCCAAGGTTTGAAAAATGAACATCCTCTTGTATAAGTGCATGTGTACCAATAATTACGTCTATTTCTCCGTTTTTGAGCAAAAATTTAATCTTATCTTTTTCCTTTTGACTAGTCGAACCTATCAATAAAGCGACATTTATTCCCAGGTTTGTCAAGTGGTTGAATATTTTTTGATAATGTTGAATTGCCAATATTGACGTTGGTACCATCAACGCACTTTGATATCCAGCTTCGTAATTGTCTATTATAGCCAGTTCTGCTACAAGTGTTTTACCACTTCCCACATCTCCTTGAAGTAGCCTATTCATAGGATTCGAGCTTCTTAAATCTTTTCTAATTTCCTCATGAGCTCTTAGTTGTGCATTTGTTAATTTAAATGGCAAAGTTTCGAGAAATTTCTCAGCAAGCTTTCCCGAGAAGTTTTTTTGGATTCCACCTATTTTTTCTATATTTCTTTTTGACAGAAAAAGTGCAAGCTGAAAAAGTAGGAGTTCTTCATAAGCCAACCTTTTCCTTGCACTTTTTTGATGAAAAGAACTTTTTGGAAAGTGTATGCCTACATAAGCACTCTTAATATCTATTAATCTTCTTAAATTAACAATTTCTTGGGGTATAATGTCTTCACAGTTGCAGACTACCAAAAGGTTATCTTGTATAATCTTTCTTAATGTTTTTTGAGTAAGATTCTCAGTTAGTGGATAAACAGGTAGGATTTCTCTTTCAGAAGATTCATTTACCGCAATTTCTGGGTTTTGTATTTCCATAGCACCAAAAAATCCGCGTTTAGGTGTACCTGTTACATAAACTTCTTTACCTACAAGCTGTTTGATTTCAGTCTCTTTGAATTCTTGATTAAACCATTTTAGTAAAATTTGGCTTATTCCATCTTGCAAAAGGGCAGTAATTATTAAAAGTTCCCCCTTTTTAGCCTTTTCAACACTTTTTATTACACCTTTTGTAGTTATCTTTTCATTTTCCTTAATGAATGCTAAAGGTATAATCTTTCTTCTATCTTCATAATCCCGTGGAAAATAATTAATTAAATCACCAATAGTGTTTATTCCAAGTTTCTTAAGTAACTTTTCCCTCGATGGCCCAACTCCCTTTGCATATTTTATTGGTGTATCAAGTGATTTGGGTTGTTCCAAACATTTGATGCTACTTATGAGGTAATTGTATTTAAACCGTTCAACCATACCGCGTACTTGCTGCAAACGTTTAAACGCTCTTTCGCTTGGAAGCTTTTTCGCAAATGTTATATATTCGAAAAATTCTTGAAGTTTCGTTCTTATTTCAGGATCTGCCATCAAAGGATCGTCTATGTTTTCAAAGTTATCCTCAACGTACTCTATTAATTCATTTATACTTGTCTCGTTTGATTGATTGGCTATTTGATAGCATGTGTCAAGAAATTCTTCAATCAATAGCATGGAAACACCCCACTGTTCACACTTGAAAACAAATTCCTAGGAATTAGTAATACATGTACATATAGGTCCATATTCCACTGTTTTGGAACTTGAATTTCTTTGTAGCTTTCCCAAAATAATTCTCAAATTTGTCAGACGGGTGCAAAAGGTAATATTTTGCATCTTTAAACTTTTGCCTCAGTAGACGTATTTCGCTAAGAATATCTATATCTAACCGATGACCGTAAGGCAAGTTCGAAATTACATAAGCTGAATCATGAACAGGCTTCAGTTTTTTAAAGTTAGTGCAGATAAATTCTATGTGATAGTTTACATTGAATATACTCTTTGCTCTTGCGTAATTTTGTTTTGCTATTTCTATGGCATTGCAATCGACGTCCGATCCGTAAATTTTCCCGCCCGAGAAATTTTTTTTGGATAATTTAGCTTTTAATTTTTTCCATTCTTCTTTTAAAATTTTCCACTGCTCTGAAACATACATTCTGTGTACGTTTGGAATATTCAATAATGCTGCTTCAATTAGTATCGTCCCACTACCGCAGAAAGGGTCGAACAGAGGAATGTTTTCGTTCCATCTTGAGAGAAGTACAACAGCTGCGGCAATGGTCTCTCTCAAGGGAGCTCTTGTTGACTTTAGTCTATAACCGCGTTTGTGAAGACCATCTTTTCCGGTTGTATCAAGTAATAAATAAGCCTTATCATTTTTAAGAATAACTATAAATGGGTATTCTGGACCTGTTTCGTTGCTACCGTGTATAGAATCTATAATGGCCTTTTTTGCTACTGATGCAATCGCTCCTGTTGCGCTTAGTTTTGAATTACTAACTTTGATTTTTTCTATTGTAATTTTTCCGTTCTTATCAATTATCTCCTTTAGATTTTGTTTATAAATATTCTCATACAAATCATCAAATGTATGAGCTTCAAATTCGCATAGTAGTAGCGCTAATCTATCAACGGTCTTCAACTTCATGTTCAAGATCGGTACATCACTGATAGAAGCATTAAAAAATATCCTCCCGGAGGAGGAAAATGATATCTTATAGCCCATTTTTTTAAGTTCTAAAGATGCTGCACCTTCCAAACCGGCAGTACAAAATGCAATGAATGTGAATTTATCAGTTGAGTTTGGATCTTCAACCAAGTCATTGTCTGTTGTTTTCATTTTTCTCTCCTCTCGAGTTCATTTTTGATGTTGAAAGTAGCTCGTCATCCAGTATTAAATATGTTGTCCCCTCAAATAACACTCCATTTTCCTTTCCTTCTGGTGAGAACAAAACCCTATTTGTCACTCCATTAAAAATTATGTGCCCCAACAATTTAGTTGAGGAGATTTGACTTCCAATCCACATTTGGGCTTTTCTGTAGAAGAACTTTGAAGGATAGTATGTTTTTTCAAAACATACAAACAAATCTGGGGGGAGTTTTATGTAGTTTTCTGGTATCCCTATTTCGCTTCCTATGAGAATTCTGAGAATTTTTTTTTCTATCTTTATGTCCGTCTTTCTTTCTATGGTATATTTGAGTTCATTGTACTGATATATAAAAACACGTAATCCATCGAAAAAAAATGTATACGGGACTTCGAAGTTGTATCCTTTTATACTGGTTGTTATTAATATATCAGGTTCGTACTCGTCAAGTAAGGTAGCACTCCCCGAAAGGATTATCATCTACTCATCTCTCTTCTCAAAACCTCGTACAGGATTATTCCTGCACTGACAGAGACGTTCAACGAATCTATAGGAGTTTTCATTGGTACTGAAATTAATTCGTCACAGGATTCTCTAACGAGTTGTCTTATTCCACTGCCTTCGTTTCCGAATACTATCGCAAGTGGACGTTCGAGTTCAACTTCCCAAAGAGATCTTCCACGTGCATCTGCTCCGTAAACCCATACATCTTTATTCTTAAGCCATTGTATGTAACGTGCGAGGTTCACAGTAATCAAAATAGGAATTCTAAATACTGTCCCCGCCGAGGCCTTAACCGCACCAGGTGTTACGTGCACACTGTTATCTTTTGTTAATACAACCATGTCTACACCGGCTGCTACTGCAGTTCTTATTATTGCTCCAAGATTTTGTGGATCTTGCACTTGGTCAAGTAGTACTAAAAACGGATTGTCTGGTAAATAGCTTTCATCAACGTATTGAAAATCTCCTATATCTATGACTACCCCTTGATGTTTCTCTTCTCCTGATAATTTTTTTAAGACATTCTTCGGTGCGATTGTGTAAGGTAATTTTTTTTCCTTAATTGTTTGTATCAGCGAATCGAGATCTTTGTCATGGCTGTCCGAAAAATAGATCATTTTAATTGGATGAGAACTTAAAAGGAGTTCTTTCAATACATTTCTTCCATACACAATCATACAATTAACCAACCTTCCCATCCTTTTCAATGGTCTTTACCTTACTCCAAAAATCATCAAGTTCGGTCAAGCTCAGGTCTTCTACTTTTTTTCCCTGGCTTTCGATCATCTTTTCCATTTTTTCAAACCTATCTATGAATTTTTCTGTAGCTTTTCTGAGTGCTGTTTCTGGATCAACATTTAGAAATCTCGATAAATTAACAATCGCAAAGAGTAAATCACCCATTTCTTCTTCCGTTTCTTCGTAGCTATTTGTGTTTTTTAGTTCGTCTATTTCCTCATGAACTTTTTGCCAAACATCTTCAATTTTTGTCCAATCAAAACCAACATCAGCTGCATTCTCTTGAACTCTCCTTGCCAACGATAGACCAGGAAGCGCATGGTTTATATCACCTATACTTGTCCTTTTCTTTTCACCCTTTTCCTTAGCTTTTATATCTTCCCACCTTGCATAAGAATATCCTTCAGCATTACCAAATACATGTGGGTGCCTTCTGATAAGCTTATCACTTAAAGTTCTTATTACATCGGCTATTGTAAAAACACCTCTTTCTGAAGCAATTTGGCTATGAAATATTACTTGCAATAGAACATCTCCGAGTTCTTCTTTCAGTTCTTCGTCATCTTTCAGATCTATAGCATTCAATAACTCGTATGCTTCTTCTATCAAATAAGGTTTCAAAGACTCATGTGTTTGCGCCTTATCCCATTCACAACCATTTTCGCTTCTTAATGTTGCCATTATTTCGATTAGTTTTTCAAATTCTTTTCCAACCATTTCTTCACTTCCTCCATCTCAACTTTCAACGAGCGACTCATTAATGACTTTATAGACTCTAATGGAGTCTTTCCCTTGTATATTACTTCATATATTTCCCTTATTATGGGCAAATCAAAGTCCTCTCCATAATTCTCTACAACAGCTTTACAAGTGTAAGCTCCTTCCACAATTTCTTTACTTGCTTCAAGCAACTGAATTGGATCAAAACCTTTTGCAATCATTTCGCCGTATCTCCTGTTTCTACTATGCTTGCTCCCACAAGTTACAACAAGGTCCCCTATTCCAGTCAAGCCCATGAACGTTATGGGATCAGCACCAAAATTTGTTGAAAAGCGCGTTATTTCATAAAGTCCTCGTGTAATTAACGCGGCTTTTGCGTTGTCCCATCCACCAAGTCCATCAACAATTCCAGCTGCGATTGCTATTACATTCTTTAAAGCTCCCGCAAGTTCTATACCAACTATGTCATTGTGCAAATAAACTCTGAAATATTCGTTTGAAAATTCTTTTTGGAAGATTTCAGCGTACTTACCAGCAACAACAACAGCAGTTGGTAATTTTAAAGCTACTTCTTCGGCATGCGAAGGTCCAGAAAGAATGGCATAATCGCAATTTAAAATTTCCGCTACTATTTGAGATATTCTCTTTCCTGTAGAAATTTCTATTCCTTTGGACAAATTCAATATTACATTCGGCTTATAGTCCATTTTTTGAAGTACATTTCTTACGAATTGAGTTGGAGTTGCTATAACTACAACATCAAAGTGTTTACCCTCTGATATATCATTTGTAACTGGTACATCAAACTTTACGTCCGGAATATGTGGCATTGCCTTAGATTCATTAAGTTTCTTAGCAAGCTCCTCAGTATGAGCCCAAATAACGACCTTGTGACCGTTATCCTTAATCAGTTGACCGATTGTGCATCCCCAGCTACCAGCACCAAGAATGAAATACTGCATCAACACGCCTCCTTGAGGCTGTATTTCCTTAAGCTTCCAAGAATTCGGAAATTGCTCTGACAGACCATTTAACAGCGGGTGTTCTATAGGGATTTGAACTACTATCAAGTTTTATTATCCAATCACTCTCTTCAGGATAAGCAACTAAATAATAATGCTGCTGAAAATCTTTATCTGAAGATATAACTTTAATCAGGTACGCTTCATTAGTTGTGGATTTGTAAACCCCTTTTACTACAACTACTGATTCTTTTTCTTTGAACACTTTTCCAGGAAGTTCATTTAATTTCTCCACTTTGATTTTACACTTTGCATGGGGCATTTCATGAATACCTCCAATCAGTCTACTTACTTCGACATGTTTTATCTTCTTCAATTTAAGTAAATAAATGTTTCTTCCATACTTGATCCATTTTTGTTCGTATCTTGTTTTAATTTCTCTGTTCGGATTTTCAATAAATTCTGCTACCTCAAACAATCCTTTTTCAGTTGCAATTTCAATTGTTTGCTTGGCATACCATTCCACATCTGTTGTAAGCTCAAAAAGTCCATCATCTACAAGTACATTTGCCAATGTGTCGAAAAACTCTGGAATAATAACCCTTCTTCTTTCATGTGCCCTTTTATCCCATGGTACAGGAAAATTCATCACAACCTTTTCGACACTCTTGGCATTGAAAAATTCTCTCAATCCAAACCTTGCATCAGTTATTACAAGTCTTACATTGTCAATATTCTTTAGTTTATTCTGCGCCTTTTTCATAGAAGTTATGGAAACTTCGAAACCAACAAAGTTCTTGTCAGGATACCTTTGGGCATAGCTCAACAAATATTCTCCGTTTCCAAATCCTATTTCTATTATGATAGGGTTAATATTACCAAATATCATCGACCAATCAATTGGAAGATAACCGCAATTCGATGGTTTTATCTCCTTGCTATAAACATTTTCCAAATCTCAGCACCTCGCTAAAAATAAGTTTAACAACATTAGAAAAGCACACTTAACTCTTTTATGTAATTACCAGCTGGGAACAATTTCTTGTACTCCTGAAATTTCTTTTGGGCATTTTGTTTATCACCAAGTTTAAGATAACTCATTACTTGATAGTAATATATATCCTCTTTGAAATATACGTCAACACCTTCTAACTGGTTTTCCAAATATTTTAATATATAAATGGCTTCTTGATAAAGTTTGCTGGAATAATAACTCAAACCAATACGATATAGTTCGTATAAATCTTTTGTTTCTTTTACAATTTGTTGCACATCTGTTGTTTCCGTGCCTTTTTGCACACTGGTTTCTACTTTTGATGATTTTTCGAGAATATTAGTCTTTAGTTCAGTTATTTGGCTATTGACGGTTGTTAACGACGTTTTTAAATCCTCTACCGTCTTTTCAAGACTTGAAATTGTTGCCTTCAAACTCACTAACTCATTATTATTTGACTGATTGTTTTGTTTTCCTTGAGTTTTGAAATCATTTACTAAGACTTTTAGTTCCTCAATTTTTTGTTCTAAAATGTTCAGCTTAACTTTTATATTGATAATTTCTTGATTTGTCTCGGCCATTAAACTTTCATTGTTTGCAATTTTTGTGCTATTAGTATCTTGCACATCCTTTTCTGACTGAATTCTTATAAATTTGGTACTTTCTTCAATCTTTTGTTCTAAGGATTCAATTTTACTTTTTATATCAGCAATTTGTTTATTCAATCCTTCCACTATTTTCGTGGGCATTTCTACAGCATTCGTTGTTGAGGTGGATTGTGTATAGTCAAATATTTTGCTCTTAATTATTTCTAAGGATTCCCGTATCACGTCTAATGAATTTTTGAGTGAGTTTAATTCATCGAGCTTGTCCAGCTTAGTTATATCAGCTTTTGAGAAAATCAAAAGATAGTATTTGATACTTTCCATTGTTTCCTGGAGTTTTCTTAACATATCCACATTTTGCACTGTAAAAGCATCAAGAGAAGTACTTCTTTGCATACTGGATACTTTCGATAGCTCTTTTATCTGCGAATATATCTCCTCCAATAACTTCGAAATCTGATTTGTATCGATTTGATAGCTTGAACTATATTTACCATCGGGCTGAGATATTTGAATAGAATCAATTTTTTTGGATAAAGTGTTCATTTTCTCTTTGACTACCGCAAAATCTGATAATACATTTCTAATTTGTTCATCGATACTCTGCTTGTATCTATTTAGAATTTCTTGCGTGTTATCAACATCTTTGATTAGCGTCCTAACAGTACTGTAACTATTAGGGTTAAGACTCGAGAACTTTTTGTCCAAATCTCTAAGATTTGTACCTAAGTTTTTTAGACTTTTCCTGACTTCTTCTATACTACTATTTATTTGCTGGATTATTTTATCATCATAGTTTTGTTGAGATTTCAAAGACTCGTAATTTAATAAGATGTTGTTTATTTTTTCTATACCTTCTTCCAAGTTTTTGATGTTCTGGGATAGTATACTGAGCTGATTATCACTTTGCTTATTTTGATTTGAAATCTCAGCTATATTTTTACCAATATCTGCTATTTGTTTACTTAAATTTGAAAATCTCATGGTATCTGAGGTACCCAAAGAAAAAATAGATATCATTAAATTAACGAGTACTACGACGAAGACTGCAACTAAAATCGCTGGTCCTAATATATTAACTACTTCTTTGTTTCTTCCTTTCGTGTAAGACAATGCGGGGTGTGACTTATCTAATTGTTCAAGTATCTCAGATAACGTTTTTACTTTCCTCTTATCGCCTCTTCTGATTGCAGCAATCAATTCCAAAGCCACAACCTCGACAATTTGCGGGTAATCTTTTCTCAATTTTTGTGCTTCGGCAACAAAAATTGCGAAATTTTCAGATTGTAGGTTTTTAATTAAATTTCCGAATGCTTCTGATACTTTATCGGCGTCTTTCTCTATTACATCAACTATATGAACGTATATTTGTTGCTTTTCCTTTGGTAAATTGTTAAATATCTCTAAGGCTTTTTTATAGTTCCCGGACTGAACCTCGAGTTCAAAAAGTAGGTGGTTATAATTATCCCCAAGTGCTCCTATTATATTTCTTGAAAGTGATAATTCATTTCGACTTATGAGCATTCTTACAAACTTTTCGACGTTGTCAGGTTCTTTTTTTTCACGCATATTCTCGCCGTCGAAATTCATACTATCTTCACCCCTTGTTTGATAGCATCGAGGAAATTGGTTAGCTATTTCAGTTAAATCCTACCAAATACAATAGGTATTTTACTTATTACATCAAAGCTACTATTGGCTCCCTCAGTTTCGATTGCCTCACCTGCCAAGCCAAATAGATAAACGGCTGTTTTCGATGCTTCAAGTACTTCCATTCCCTGGGAAATTAAAGAAGCTATTATACCTGACAATATATCACCACTCCCGGCTTTTGAAAGAGAGGTGTTGCCAGATATGTTAAAGTAAGTATGCTTTCCATCTGAGATTATGGTTGACGCGTCCTTGAGAATTGTTATTACATCGTAGTAATTTGAGAATTCTTCAACAAGAATATAGTTCTGTTTAACTTCCTCGATCCCAAAGCGCGTAAGTCTTGAAAATTCTCCAGGATGCGGTGTTAATATTATATGTTTACTTGGATGTTTTTCTTTTAACAATTCAAGCTCATATGACAATATATTTAAACCATCCGCATCGATTATGATAGTATTGTGAACATCCTTTACTAGATACCTCAGAATATCCAGTTTTTCAGGAATATCATTTTGGCTCCAACCTGGTCCAACAATTACAATCGCTCTAGGAGAACATGTCTGAAGTATTGAACGAACATATTCAACGTTTAATTCGTCCATCTTATAGCAGAGTAAAGATGGATCATGGGCTATTGCCAAGCTGCATATTTCAGAGAGTCCCAATATTTTTACAACACCTGCACCTGATTTTAAAGCCCCAAGCGCAGATAGAATTGGTGCCCCTTTATATTGTTTTGATCCACCGATTACGATTACTTCTCCAAAACTCTTTTTATGTGCCCATTTGGGTCTTACTGGCTTTTTCAGATTGCTTCCTGTGATCAGAAATCTTCTAAAATCGCTTGACGAAGAAAGGATCTGCCAAGGTATACCAATCTGCGCAACTTTCAATTTTCCAGTCAAATCTCTGCCGGGGAACAATAGATGACCAGGTTTTAGAAAACTAAAAGTTACAGTCATATAAGCTTGAACAGCGGCCCCCATGATCTTTCCGTTGTCCGCGTTGATGCCAGATGGAATGTCGACAGAAACCGTGCAGTTTGAATAAATGTTAATAGATTCTATTAGGCGTATTAAATTTTCTTCTGTTATTTCATTTTTGAGCCCCGTCCCAAGTAATGCATCCACAACTATGTCAGAAGAAGAAATAATTTCAGTAGCTTTTTCCAGTCCTATCTCGTCGTACTTGTAAACTATACCACCGTGTTTTGTGAATCTTTCACAATTTGTCTTTGCTAAGTCTGTTTTTGGTTCACCAAGTGCGATTACTCTCACAGCTTCAGTATAGTTTAAAAGATCACGAGCTATTACATATCCGTCTCCGCCATTATTCCCTGTACCGCAAACGACAACAAAATTTTTATCATCTAATTTACCAAACTCATTCCATATTGCCTGAACTACAGAAATTCCGGCACGTTCCATGAGTAATTCTTCGCTCATCAAAAAGTTTTCCACGCTTAGTCTTTCTAAATTTTTCATTTCTTCGCTCGTCAAAACTAACACTTAAATCATCTCCTGTAAAGGAATTTATAAATTTTATAAGCAGTTAAAACCTTTCTCAAATATCTACCACCAGCGTCTACTTTCGTAAATTCGTCAGCGTAAGGACCTGTATTGTAATGAACAAGCGCTGGCTTCAAGTTGCCATCTTTTTCCAAAAGATAATTTAAATACAAACACCCTAAGGCTATGTTTCCTTCTGGTGTTTTGTAGTCGTAGTTTACCTTAAACTTCTTTTTCAACCATTCGGCGGTTTCTGGCATTAATTGCATTAGTCCATATGCTCCGGCATTTGAAATAGCATTTTCTTTAAAACTGCTCTCTGTCCTTATAACACCGATTATAAGCAACGGATCGATTTTACCTGAATGTCGTACAACGACTTCGTAGTATTTCAGCGGGAAATAATAAACTAAAGTTGTTAAAAAGAATATCACTCCAAAGAGAACAAAAGCAACAACATACCTCACTTGAACTCTCTCCTTGTCACATTGAAGAACAAGATATGTAGTTCCATTTTGAAAATTAAGCAAGTTCAAGTGATATTATAACATGAAGATGTTAATATTCAAATACCTTAACATCATCAGCAAATATCCAAAGAAAATAATAAAAGGTCCAAAAGGTATGACCCGTTTTTTGTTAATCAACGAAAATACTATGCCACCAAACGAAGATAAGAAAAGCAACACGGGCATATAAAAAATACCACACCCAAACGTAAAAGCAGGTAGTAGAAGAATATCCCCCTCTCCTATTCCTTCCTTATATCTTACTCTCAAAAGCAAGAGTATAAGTATAGTTACTACTGCTCCAAGAATGTCAAGAATGAGAAATTCTCTATAATATCTCAGATTAATGTAAACTGCTGCGAAAGAAACCAAAACCCATGTGTAATCTGGTAGGAGCATCATCTTTAAATCGATCATAAAGGCTGGGACAGAAACAAGAAAGATCAAGTTCATTGCTATGGCTTTGTCCAGCGGAAGCAAAAAAGAATTTAATAAAAAAACTACAGCAAAAGATAATTCTACAATAGGGTATCTAAGGCTTATCTTTGAACCGCAATACCTGCACCTTCCTTTTAACATTATGTAACTAAAAACTGGTACGTTATCATACCAGTTTATCTTGTTACGACATATAGGACATATTGAAAAACGGGGCTCATTCAACTTGAGCCCCGCAATTGGTCGGTATATCAAAACATTTGCAAAACTGCCAAATATCAGTCCAAAAATGAAGAATATAAAGTGTCTCATTTTATTCCACACAGCTCCTTCTCACTACTTGTCAGAAGCTCATCAAAAAATTCCCTCTTACCATACAAATACCAGAAATTATCGTCCCTAAGCTCGTCGACTACTCTTCTTGCTTTATCTATTTGATTGGTCTTAACGTAAGCAACAGCTAAAACTAAATTGAGATGTTTGGCTTCTGGGTTAGAATTGATTACATTTTCTATAACTGATATAACCTTTTCATAATTTCCCTTCTTTAGATGGACCTTAGCCCATATTTCAATTCCATTTGGATCCTTTTGTGGATCCATTTCCATAATTAAAGTCTCGTATTCCTTAGCCTTATCTTCATTTCCTGATTTTCTATATAGTTCTGCGAGTTCAAATAGAGCAATTATACTGTTTTCTGAACTTTCTCTAAACTTTTCCAGTATATCTATTGCTTTTGATATCTTTCCTATCTTTGTGTACGCATCGGATATCATAAAATAAGTGAATGTGTTTGTTGGTGACAATTTAATTTCTCTTTCCCAATATTCTATGGCTTTCTCATAATTTCCAATATTATAATAAGCTTCTCCTATCATTGAATATGACTGAATCAACCATGGATCCAATTCAATAGATCTATTAAGATACTTAATAGCCCCATCGATATCACCGTCTTCCAATAGCAACGAACCATAGAATTCAAAGGCTGGGGCATAATTTTTGTCTAATTTCATGGCAAATTTCAAAATATCCTTTGCAACTTCAGTTTGGTTTTTGTCTGCATATTCAATCGCCAATTCGTATAAACCATCTGCAGTTGCATGAAGAAGGCTTTCGGGTGTTAAATTATATTTTTCAAGAAATTCAATTATCTCTGTCCAAACGATGGGTTCATAAATTATTTCGTTCAACGAAACAAACTTCTCTTCTAGTTTTTCAAGATCCTCTATTTTTTTAACCAATTCCGGCATTTCCTCAACATCTTTTTTCATATTCCTCCAATCTCCAGAATAAAACACATCTCTTAAAATAACAAACATAGGCGTTTCTTCATCGATATCAATGCAAAAATCTTTTTGTGAGCCCAAGATGAGTCGAATAATCATTAACAACACCTCCTATTTTGTAACGTACTATTTACATTTTATCATATTTCTTCATAAAAGTAAATACTTCCCAAAAGAATGCAAGAGATAAAAATAAACAGATTCAAAAGAAGTTTCACAAATTTAAAGGAAAATACCAACAAAAATCAAACAATAACTCCGAGCTTTAAGGTTTTTTTAAGACAACCTATGATATAATAATGGCAGAATACATAAATTTCTCAAAAGGATGTTCTTTGCGCAAAAATCAACGGAAAACTCAAATTTCAGAAAATCAGATTTGAACGGAGGTGTTGCGTATGAAACTTTTCAAATATCTTTCGTTAAGTGTGTTTCTTTTGGTCTCTGCGCTTTCTTTTGGTCTTGTGAATGCTGATTATCAAAGTCCTGTCGTCAACGTAGTAAAAGTGGCAGCACCAGCTGTTGTTAAAATTGATGTTGTGGCTCAGACGGAAGTATATATAGATCCATTCATAAGAGAGTTCTACAAGCAATTTTTTGGTGATATTCCAAGGCAGTTTGAAGAATCTGATAGCGTAGGTTCTGGTTTCATAATAAGTAAGGAAGGTTATATAGTAACAAATTATCACGTCGTAAAAGGTGCAAAGAAAATAACAGTTACCATGCTTAGTGGTGATGTGTACGAAGCACAATACATTGGTGGCGATGAAGAACTTGATATTGCAGTGGTTAAAATTAACGCAAAAAAGGATCTACCAGTAGTGGAGCTTGGTGATTCGGATAAGATTCAAATAGGTGAATGGGCGATAGCAATTGGTAATCCACTCGGATTTCAACACACTGTGACCGTTGGTGTAATTTCAGCTGTTGGTAGAAAGATACCAAAACCAGATGGAAGTGGGTATTATACAAACCTTCTTCAAACTGATGCTGCGATAAATCCAGGTAACAGCGGAGGACCCTTATTAAATATTTATGGTCAGGTTATAGGTATAAATACTGCAATTATAAACCCATCGCAGGCAATGAATATCGGTTTTGCAATTCCAATAAATACTGCAAAAAGATTCATAAATCAAATAATTGCAACTGGAAAGGTTGAAAAGGCTTATTTAGGAGTCTATGTACAAACTGTTACAGATTCGCTTGCAAAAAGCCTTGGTTTAAAGGTTAACAAAGGTGCTTACGTTGCTCAGGTTGAAAAGGGTTCGCCTGCAGATAAGGCAGGAATCAAAGAGGGAGATGTTATTGTTAGACTTAATGGGATTTACGTAGAAGCTGCTGAAGAACTGACTTCTTTGGTTCGAAACTATACGCCTAACACAAAAGTAAAAGTCACTATCAACAGAAGTGGTAAAGAAATAACGTTAGATGTGACACTTGGAACATTATCAACACAAACTTCTACATCGTCTTCAGCAAAAGAGTTCTTCAATCTAAGAGTTTCAAACATCACAGCCGATGATAGAACTACTTACAAAATTCCTGCAGGTGTAGATGGTGTAATAGTGAAGGAATCAAGAAATTCTTACATTAAAGTTGGAGCTGTAATATGGCGTATTTCTATAAATGGATACGCTTACGATATCAAGGATGTGAGCTCATGGAACAAAGTTGTTGAAAATGTCAATAAAGGAGATTATGTAGGAATATTCTACTATTACAACGGCGTTAGATCTGTCTTTTCATTCAGATATTAGTAATACAACTGTTATTGGTTGATCAATAACAAAATCCCCGCTGTTCAAAAGCGGGGATTTTTTGTATAATTAATTGCGAAAGTAAAACTTTCTTGGGAGGTAGTTGATCGGTGAAATGTAAAAAATGTCACAGCCAAGCTGTTATTCATCTACGAGCGCATAACATAGCACTTTGCAAAGAACACTTTATAGAATTTTTTGAAAAAAGGGTTCAGAAGGCTGTGAATGATTTTAAGATGTTTAAAAGGGATGATAAGATACTTGTGGCACTTTCCAGTGGGAAAGATAGTAGCTCTGTACTGTACGCTTTAAAACGCTTAGGATATAACGTTGAAGGTTTATTTTTGAAAATGGGACCCCACACAAATGCCGCTGAAAATATTGTGAGAAGAGTTTCAGAATTTGTTCAAGTACCTGTTCATATTTATGATACGACAAAACATTTTGTTGGGCTTGGTACTTCAGAGATTGCAAGGATTGTTAAAAGACCAGTTTGTAGTATTTGTGGGATAGTGCGAAGATATTGGATGAATAGGTACGCTGTGCAAAACGGTTATGATGCGCTTGTAACAGGACACAATATGGATGACGAAGCAACTTTCCTCTTCGGAAATATACTCAATTGGCAAGTAGAATATTTTTCAAGGCAATGGCCTGTTTTAGAAAAGACACATCAGAAGTTTGTGAAGAAGGCAAAACCATTAATCTATGTAACAGAACGAGAAACATATGCCTACGCATTTTTAAATGAAATTCCATTCATGGAACAAAAGTGCCCATTTTCTAAGGATGCTACAAGCTCCAACTACAAAAAGTATCTTAATTTAATTGAAAACGAACAGCCTGGGACAAAACATAGACTTCTTTTTGGCTATTTTGACAACCTTAAGGATTTAGTTTATAAAGAGCACGCTGTAGAACTAAAAGAATGCACGAAATGTGGTTTTCCAACAACAGGTGAAAAATGTCAATATTGCAGGCTTGAGGAAAGAGTAAGCAGTGCCGTAAAAGGTTAAGATGGTAAGCAAAATAAAAAGTAGGTGAGACATTGAAATATAACAACAAACTTGTTCGCATCAAGGAGAATAAATTTTCTTTCGCAGATTATCTACTGATAGTAGTTGTTCTCATTTTGATGTTCATCGGTTTGGCTACCTTGAGAACTGTAGTCTTGAACACTCGCCAAGAACATCGCTTTTTTAAGCAAATAATATGGGATTTAGTTTCAATAGGTATAATGTTTTACATTATATATGAGAAAGAGGCACGTATAAGATCGTATAGTAAATACATTTACTTCATATCGGTTATATTACTTATACTTGTTCTGATAACTGGGAAGACGATGTATGGAGCAAGGCGGTGGATCGATATTGGTCCATTCGATCTTCAACCTTCCGAGGTCTTTAAATTCTCAATTATACTGTCACTTGCTTCGGTTTTCTCAAAATATAAGGATAACAAAGCACTGCCAATTTCATTGATTTACGTTTCACCGTCTTTGTTGATATTTCTCGAACCAGACTTGGGAATGACACTATTGATGTTTTTTATTTGGTTTTCAATGCTCACAGCAAGTAACGTTGATAAGAGGTATATTTTTGTAATGATTTTGATAGCTATCATCTTGGCTCCGATATTGTTTTTCTTTGTGTTGGAAGATTATCAGCGGGCAAGAATTTTGGCTTTATTCAATCCAAGCGAGCACTTTCAGTACGGTGCATACAATACAATAATGTCAAAAAGTGTAATAGCAAACGGGGGGATTAGAGGAACTGGATATGGCTTAGGAATTGGAACAAATATGCACATAGTACCAATGCAATACACGGACTTCATATTTTCCGCGTATGCTGAGCAATTTGGGATGATAGGTTCTGTATTTTTGTTACTCTTATATGCTACAATAATACTATGTGGGTTTTTAAGGATTGGTAGATACAAAGATGAGTTCTGGGAATTTGTTGTGATAGGTGTTTCGGCCGTTTATGCATTCCACGTTTTTGAGAACGTTGGTATGAATTTAGGGATACTACCAGTTACAGGAATACCTTTACCGTTTATAAGCTACGGTGGAACATCTACATTCGTTTTTTCTGCACTCGTAGGGTTACTTATAAAAGCAAGAGTAATATCCGGGTCAGCAAGGCAAATTTAATTTAAATATATTTTCACGAAGAGGTGAAAAAAGTGCCGGTGATAAAGAAGAAGAAAAGTTACTTTATACCATCGTTTGTTGGCACACTGTTTATAGTTATTGTAATTACGTCAGTTGTGTTGTCAGTTGGTAATTTCATAAGATATCGTGAGATATTGCAAAAATACAATGAATTGAAGCACTATGTAGATTCGAAGGTTTCTCAGGTAGACACAAAATTAGAGCAAACAAAAAATTTGTTAGCACCAAATTCTGTTCTTGATAAGTACATTGCCGCAGCAAACCAACTAAGAGACTTTGGATACGATTTTGAAAAGATACTTTCTGGTATTTCAGATGACCCAACAACCGGTTATTTCATGGTGTTTGTTGCTGGAAATGAATCAAGTTGGTTTACTGTAAAAAACGGTGATAAAACACTCTTTTCAGGTGAAATGAAGCCAGGATTATCAAACTATAAGTTTTTTTACTTTAAAGAACCGAGAATAAAGACAAGCTATGATTTAATCATTCCACCGGAGTCAACTATAATTGTAGGTAAAGCGGGAAAGGTTTATTTATTGTTTTTTGGAGTTGGTGTGAGATTTCATCCAACGAAGATCGTACAATTAACAGAAACGACTTACGAAAAATTTGCGGAGAAATTTTCTCTTTACATACCTGGAAGATAAAAAAATTTACCCGATAATGTCTTTATTTTTTCCTGAACGTTTGGCTTGATAAAGTAATTGATCTGCTCTTTTCAAGACACTTATTCCTTCTTCATCATCGTTCATAACGATTAACGTTATACCTGCGCTAAAAGAGATTTCAAACTCAAGTTTTCTTTGTTCACTAATTTTTCGCACAGATTCTCTTATTCTATCAATTATTATTTTCGCACTATCAGAGGAGGTATGGGGTAACAACAATACAAATTCATCCCCTCCAAATCTTGCACATATATCAGTCGATCGGGTGTTTGAAATTAATGCCTGAGAAAGTGTTTTTATTGCCATATCTCCCTTATCATGTCCCAAAGTGTCGTTTATACCTTTTAACCCATCAAGATCGATCATAACGACTGATGATTCGGAGTTATATCTTTTGACACGTCTAATCTCGTTTTTAAGCATTATCATAAAGTATCTTCTATTGTAAAGGTTTGTCAGAGGGTCCTTAAAAGAAGCTTCTTCAAGACGTTGAATATAATAGATTCTATCCGCGAGTGAAAAAAGAATGTTAATGATGCTCTTCAGGCATTGTTGAGAAGCATACTTAGGCAATTTGTCGTATTTAATCGTTATTTGTACCGCTTTATCTTCGGATTTGTTGATTTCTTCAATTGTTTGAAGTGCTTCGTTTTCTTCACTCTCTAAAAAGTTTATTGTTATCGAATCTTCAGAGGATATTATTTTTGCATGGGCTGATTTGATACTACACTTGTTCTTAAGTGTACTGGAAATTTTTCTAATTGCCTCTTGATAGTTATTTTCGAGAAATGCTGAAAGCATACTTATTATCAGTTCTTCTTCGAAGTCTCTTATTTTCTCGTTGGTAACATCCACTCCAACACTGATGCTACCAGCAGGTTTACCATTCTTAGTAACTAATTTATTTTCCCACAGTATCACTATTTGTTTTCCATCTTTTGTGAGGATCTCATTTTCATATGTCTCAAGTATTTCAATATTCCCAGCTATTATCTGACTGAAAACGTTTTGTATTTCTTTTCTTCGTTCTTCTGGAATAAACATCTCAAACCAATTCTTTCCTATTACTTCTTGGAAACTGTATCCTGTTTTATTCAATGCATATGAATTGATATATTCAACATTTCCGTCTTTGTTAAGTACAACGAAAAACACTGGAGCAAATTCAAGATACATACTTAATGTTTCCAGGCGCTCAGCTATATATTCATCTACAAAAAATTTTTGTGTAACAATCTCTCCGAATAGAATAATCCCCTTAGGATGCTTTACGGGAACAACACGCACCTTTTGTGGTGTGTCCTCTGAAAAATCAAAAACCTGATCTACAAGCTTTCTTTTGTCGAATTTAGAAAAGACTTCTAAACCATTAAATGCTTTAAAAATATTATCACGTCTTGCTATATATTGGGGTGTGTTATTTGTACATTTTAAAATATTTCCATTGTGATCTGCCAGCAAGATGAAAATGGGTCCTGATAAGTTGGAGTCAAAAATATCCCAATTCAGGTACGTATCTAAACAATCATTTGAGTTCATTAAAAACCCCCTTTACTAACATATGTACGATGATATTATATCACACAATTTAATTTTCGGAGCGATGCGGCGAAAGTTTTGAAAAATTATGTTCTGTGTGTTATAATTGTGCTTGGAATTTTGGAACGATTCGATTCGGAGGTGTGAGATTAGTGGAAGATCCACTTAGTTATTTATGGAGTACTGTTGTCATAGTATTTTTGGTTATTCTTTCAGCCTTTTTTTCAGCCTCAGAAACTGCCTTGACCTCTGTTAGTAGACACAAATTAAGAGGTCTTGCAAAAAGACAAGAAGAGGAAAAAGAAAAAAACGAAATACATGTTTTTAATCAATTATTAACTGCATTGCTGATTTCGAATAACCTTGTGAACGTCCTTGCTTCATCTATAGCAGCGGTGATGTTCTCTCAGCTGATAGAAAAAGAATCTGTAGCGGCTGTTCTTTCAACGGTTATAATGACTTTTATTTTACTTGTGTTTGGAGAGATTACACCAAAAATTCTATCAAGGCAAAATAGTGAAAAATTTTTTGAGATAAGCATGAAAGTAATAGTTCCATTTTCAAAGCTTTTGATGCCATTAGTCGCATTTTTTGTTAAAGTTTCGAACTACTTCGTCAAGTTTTTAGGTGGACAAACAGTAACAGATACACCTTTTATTACAATGGAGGATATAGCTTCCTATCTTGAAATAGGTCGCGAAGAAGGTTCAATAGATCACGAAGAAGGGTTAATGATTGAACGAACCATAGCAATGGATGAGACTCTGGTGAAGGAGATAATGATACCAAGGATAGATGTAGTTGCCGTGGAAGAAGTTCAAACGTTGCGAGAGGTAGTTAAGTTAATAATGGAAGAAGAATATTCACGTATACCAGTTTACAGAGAAACCATAGATAATGTTGTTGGAGTTTGTTACGCAAAAGATCTATTGTCATTTATTGCACAGCGTGGTACCGAGGTTATTGACAAGGTAAAGGTGAAGGAATTAATGAGACCACCGCTTTTTGTACCAGAAGTTATGCCGGTTTCGGAGTTATTGAAGGAATTCAAAACCAAGAAAGTTCACATGGCAATTGTAGTGGATGAATACGGTGGAACAGCAGGCATAGTAACGATGGAAGATATACTTGAAGAAATCTTTGGTGAGATAATGGATGAGTACGACGAGCACGAAAGCATAGGGATAAAGAAACTTGACGAGTCTACTTACTTAGTGGATGCAACAATTTCTTTGAATGATATAGAAAGAGAATTGAGAATCACTTTTCCAGAAGGTGAGTTTGAAACATTAGCTGGTTACCTTCTTAACAAATTTCACCATATACCGAAGGTTGGAGAGAAGCATGAAGATAACGGAATTGTATATAAAGTTGTAGCAGCCTCAAGAAACAGAATAGAAAAAGTTTTGATAAGAGTGTCAAAACCGACTCACAAGGAGGATAACACAAATGGTAAAGAACAAGAATATTGAAGATTTAATATCGATTGCAAAAGAAGTCAGAATGAAAGCTTATGCACCTTATTCGGGATTTAAGGTTGGAGCTGTAATTGTAACAAAACAGGGAAAGATTTACACAGGCGTCAATGTTGAAAATGCGTCATATGGACTTACAAATTGCGCGGAACGAACGGCAATTTTTAAGGCAGTTAGCGAGGGAGAGCGGGAATTTGAAATGATAGTCATTGTAGCTGATACTCATAAACCAGTTTCACCATGCGGGGCATGTAGACAAGTGATGTCAGAATTTGGGAATTTTAAAGTTGTGCTTGCAAACATTAAAGGAGACTATTTGGAAACCGATGTTAACAGTTTATTGCCTTATTCCTTTGATAAAAAAGACTTTAACGAAAAATAGAATTTGAAGAGGAGTGGTTTGTTGATAGAATTACTCCATATAAACGAATATGTGTATCTTAAGAATGTTGATATATACTTCTCTGATGGGTTGAACGTTATAACAGGTGAGACTGGAACGGGAAAGAGTTTGTTACTTGATATTATTGGTGCCTTTTTAGATTATGGATCTATAAGAAGTGATGTTTTTTCAGCGGATGTGGTCGTTTACGTTCCAAGGAATTTTGAAGAAGGAAACATTTCTGTTGGTCAGCACATATTCAGTGTAGAAAAAAGAGGCAAGAGGTCTTTCTATAAAGTAGATGGGCGTTTGATTGCGAAAGATATCGTTCAAAAAGTCTTTTCGGATATAGTAACTATCCATAAACAAAACTCACACATCAAGTTGTTGGAAAGAGAATTTATAATTAATTTTCTCGATGATATAGCTAATAATGAAGAATTCATAAAAGAGTACAGGAGGTTGTACAGTCAATATCAAAATGTACTGAAACTTATCGCTACAGTCGATGAAACAAAATTAAGAGAAAAAATTGAGGAGTTGAAAGAAAAAGTCACCGAAATAGAATCTGCAAAATTGGATCTGTCAGAAGAGGAAAAACTAGAAAATGATTACAAAAAAGCCCTTAATGTTCGGACACTTATTCAAAATTACACGATAGCAATGCAACAACTTGAGGAAATTGAGCATTCGTTGAGAAAACTTTACGCATTAACGGAAGATAAACATCATGAGACTATAGATAAGGTTATAGAGTACATTGCGGAGTTAGAAAATAACGTCAGCAAAGAATTAATCAGATTCGATGAAGTAAATGTGGAAGATATAGAAAACAGGTTATGGATATACAGAAAGTTGAGAAGAAAATATGGTCCGTCTACAGAGGATGTGCTTACCAACCTAAAAAACTGGAGAGAAGAACTCACTGAAAATGAAAAACTGCTTTCCATGCTGAAAAGTGTAGGTGAGGAGAAAGTATTGATAGAAAATCAATTGAGACAACTGGCAGCAAAGATCAGTGAAAGGCGAAGGAAAGCTGCAGAGTTTATTGTGGAATCTGTTATTCAACATTTGAGAGATTTGAATATGAATACAAGAATAGACTTTTCTTTCTCAACGAAGGAAATCTCTTTGGACGGAATTGATGATGTCGAACTTGTGGGAAACACACTAAGTTCCGGACCGCTGTATCCATTACGCAAAATAGCATCTGGGGGAGAGTTATCAAGAATAATGCTATCAATTGAGCTTTCAACTGCCAGTACTCCCACGCTTATTTACGATGAGATAGATGCGGGAGTTGGAGGAATAACAGCGGTAAAACTTGCGGAAAAACTGGAAAAATTGTCGAAAAATCATCAAATAATTGTTGTAACCCACCTTCCGCAGATAGCGTTAAGAGCGCATAAACACTTTGCACTAAGAAGAGAAAAGGACACTGGTTATGTAGTCGAATTAGATGAAAAAGGTAGAGCAGAAGAAATAGAACGTATGTTTGGAGGAAAGGAGATAATAGAAATTGTAAGTGAAAAGAATAATCAGTAAAATAATTGTAGATAATTCACATTAACAGGTAGGTGTAAACTTTGCCTGATAAAATTTGTGTACTATCTGATACGCTTTTTGTGACTACCGAAATATCAGAACTTCTTAAGTTTGTTGGTTACAATATCATAGAGTGCGAAGAACTGGAAGAATTTATAAAACAACAAGATAATGTGCAGCTTGTTATAATGTATTCAAAAAAAGTCCAGAAGGTTTTTGATTGGGTTAAAGTTTTAAAGACCGATTTCAAACTAAGAAGTATTCCTATAATATTTGTCGTTGATGAAAAGAACTATAATCTCCTATCCGATGCATACCAGATTGGTATTTCAGACTACTTAGAATTACCTGTTGTTGACATTGAACTCATTTCGAAGGTAGCATTACACGTAGAGTTAAAGAAAAACAGGGAACACATAGAAAACCTTTATATTGAACTAAAGGAAAACCTCAATTTGGCCACCGAAGTTCAGAAATTAATGATGCCCTCTGCATTATTTGCTAAGAACAATTTATGGTTTACCTCTCATTACTTACCTGCCCAAGTTGTTGGTGGGGACATTTATGATTATTTTGATTTAGACGGAGAGATCGTTGGTTACATAGCGGATATATCAGGTCATGGAATTCAGTCAGCACTTTTGTGTTCTGCTGTTAAATCCATAGTTCGTTCTTCTACAAATAGGACGAAAGCACTTTCAGAAATCATAAACGAGCTTTCGGCAAGTATAAAAACGTCCTTAGCTCATAACTACATAACAGGAATATTTTTCAAAATAAGTTTCGATGGAACTGTAGAATATATCAATTGCGGTCATCCTCCGATAATAACATACGATGGAAAGGTTTTTCGAGAAATAAAAATGAAAAATGCATTACCCATTGGGTTGTTCGATTATGAATACAACCAAGATGATATTGGATCGTTTAACATCGAAGAAGGTTTATCGTATATTCTTTATTCGGATGGGCTTTATTCTGTGTTTGAAAAGAATAACCCTGTGCAGAGCACCATAGACACACTATTCGATTTTTTAAACAAGGAAATCTCAGGAATACCTAAGGAAATATTACCTTTTTACATCCGGTATAAGTTGAACAGATTGTACTCAGAAATTCCTGATGATTTTTCAATAGTATGCTTTGGAAAATCAAGAAGATACGTGTACATAGACAAAGATGTCGAATTATATTACACAAAAGAATCAATAATTGACGAAATTATTAGAAAAATTTTAAATTACACGTTGTCAGAAGAATATATTATCTTTTACAACGAACACGAAGATCATAGAATTTTATTGTGTAAAGACGTTGAGATAGGTTACATTCTCAAGGAGCTTCCTACAAGTCTTTGCCTTAACTTTGGGAATATATCCGCGATAAAATTATTCACACGATAGTTCCTTTATATTTTTCAGTATCTCTTCTACGGCTTTTACTTGCAATTGCAAAGCCATTGATGGTATGTTTGAATTTTTTGGATATTTATCACACACCTGTTGTGGCAAAAACGGTAGATGAATGAATAACACGCTTTTAGGGTTTTTATCACAGTATGACTTGTGTAACGAAAAGTAATATATTGTATTACAAACATACTGCCCAGCATCGTATGAAACGTTAGCTGGTATTTTCTTTTTATTAAGAAATTCAACAATTTTCTTTGTATCTAACCTGGTCATATAAGCATCTAAACCAGAAGGTATTATTGTTTTGTCCTGGATTATTTTTTTATCGTTATCGGCATTTTTTGAATCTATAATATTCACAGCAACTCTTTCAATGTTTATAACTGCTCTACCTCCTGCCTGTCCTAAGTGAATCGCAACGTCAACAGTGTTTTTTGAATAGTAATCTTCTAAAATACTGATACTTTTTTCGTAGCTCACAGGTAAAATCAAAATATCAGTTACACATTTATCGAACTTCTTTTTTGAAATCCTTTTTACTACTAATTCACTTGGATTCAGTTTTTCACCACCAAAACTCTCAAAACCAGTTAAAAGAACTTTTAATCTCTCATCCATTGTTTTCTCCCCTTTCAATTTTGTCAACTTGTGGTTGATTATAATTTATCACGATGATTATTTGTCTTCAACCAAAACTTAAGTGTGAAGTTTTTCTCAAAGCTTAACATTTTTTTGATTAACAACTTTCTTTAAATATAGTAAAATAAAGTGGCGGGATTTTCCAAGAATACAAAACAAAGGTACACAAACGGAGGTGGAACATATGGAAAAGGTAAGAATATGGAAACCTTCTGAAGAGGAGATTGAAAAAGCCAAAAGGTGGCCAACTTGGAGCAAAGAAGAAAGTATATTTGATTGGTATTACGACGAGCCAGAACAATTTTATGTAGTTGAAGGTGAAGTGGAAGTTACACTTGATGATGGGACTAAAGTTAACTTTTCAGCAGGTGATATGGTTAGATTCTCCGGTAATGTAAAATGTACTTGGCATGTTAAAAGAAAAATTTTCAAACATTACTTTATTGGATGACTAATTAAGAGATGTGTTATGACTAAAGATCGTAAAAAAATGTTTGCTTATTTTTACCTTACATTTACTTTGTTATCTTTTTCGAGCATAGAAGTTGTCTCTAAGCCACTGATGGGTAAAGTGGATCCTTTTTTTATGACAGCGTTTAGGTTTCTTATTGGTGGTTTGACATTAATGCTTTTTGTTAAAGAAGATATTTTGACTAAAGATTTTATTCCAATAACGTTGATAGGTGCTTTAAACAGTATAGTCTCTATGACCACTCTACAGTTGTCAATTAAATATTCAAATGCGTCCACGGCAGCAACACTTGTAGCGAGTAATCCAATTTTTGTGTCGCTTTTTGCGTGGTTGATTTTGAGGGAGAGATACCCCATCAGAAAATATGTTGGTATATTTTTGGGGTTCATTGGACTTGTGGTTTTTAGTTTTGGAAAAATTCGCGGTGATTCGTGGTTGGGTATATTTTATGGAATAATTGCTGCTGTAACATTCGGACTGTACACTGTACTCATGAGAAAATACACAAAGAAATATGGTGCGCTTAAAGTTACAGCATATTCTTCTCTTTCTTCTGCTGTAATCTATGTTTTGTTAATCTTTTTATCACAAAAAATGAAAATTCCAACTCTTGATATTTCTCAGTGGATGATACTTGTGTATCTTGGTTTTATTGTTACTGGTGTTGCTTATTTAACCTTCTTCAAGGCAATTGAATACTTAGGAACGGCACAATCGAGTAGGATCTTTTTTCTGAAACCTATTGTTGCAACAATTTTAGCTCTAATTTTTCTCAACGAAGGTCTTAGCCTTTTAAAGGTAATCGGCATGATAATAGTATTACTTTCCCTCATCTTGTGAAAAATTGAATCTACATTGATTTACTTCCATACTTGAAAATAATCCTGGAATTTGAACTTAATCTTCGAAAATGCATAGTATTTTGACATATGAATTTTTTTTGTACCATGTTATAATAATCACGAAGTGTGAAGGAGGGATGTGTGTGGCCGTATGTGAACACCACAAAGAACTTTACGAGGAGTTGGATGCATATATTCAACAAGTTAAAGACAAACCTGGAATACTCATAGGTGTACTTCACAAAGCACAGGAATTATTTGGTTGGTTGCCTCAAGAAGTGCAGGAGTATATAGCAGAAAAATTAGAAGTACCAGTATCTGAAGTATACGGGGTTGTGACTTTTTACAATTTTTTTGCAACCAAACCCAAGGGAAAACACCAAATAAAGGTTTGTCTTGGGACAGCATGTTATGTTAAAGGTGCTGACAGAGTTATGGAAAGATTTCTTGAAGAGCTTGGTGTCAAAGCTGAAGAAGTTACAGAAGATGGACTTTTCTCTGTACACGCCGTGAGGTGTCTTGGTGCCTGTAGTATGGCACCAGTTGTTCTTGTTGGCGAGAAAGATTTTTACGGTAAAGTAACTCCCGATATGGTTAGCAAGATAATAACAGCTTACAGGAGGGGTGGGGCACAATGAGTAAAGTTAAGAGTTTGGAGGAATTGATGAAAATAAAAGAACAGGCACTTCAAAATATAAAGATGAGAGAAAGCGGAAAAAGAGGAAAAATCATAGTCGCAATGGGGACTTGCGGTATAGCAGCAGGTGCAAAAGATACACTTAAAACCATTGTTGAGTATATGAATGAGCTTAAGATAGATGACATTGCTGTGGTACAATCAGGCTGTATGGGATTGTGTGAAGTTGAACCTACGATCGAAGTTTCACTTGAAGGGCAAGAACCTGTAATTTATGGACATGTTACACCCGAAAATGCAAAAAGAATAGTGCAAACGCACATAGTAGAAGGTAAAGTCGTTTCAGATTTGATTGTTAAAAGAGGAGAGGTTGGATAAGTAAAAGTAGAGCAAACATCTTAAGGAGGCGAAGAGTGTGGCATTAACTACTAATACAATTCTCATTTGTGCTGGTGGTGGCTGTATATCTGCTGGTGAAGAGAGTGTAAAACAAGCATTTGAAAGAAAGTTAAGAGAATACGGGCTCGACGCTGTTGTTTCTGTTGTTGAAACTGGTTGTATGGGTGCGTGCAGCCTTGGACCACTTGCCATTATTTACCCAGACGCAGTTTATTACCAAAAATTAACACCCAAGGCTGCTGAAAAAATAGTGGAAGAACATATCCTTAAAGGACGTATTGTTCCTGAGTTTTTGTTCGAAGGCGCTAAGGAAAAATTGACTATAAAGGAAAAACCAGCTCAAGAAGAGATACCGTTCTTCGCTCGACAAGTGAAAATAGCACTGAGAAACGTTGGAGTTATTGATCCGTTAAGCATAGAGGAATACATAGCAAGAGATGGTTACTTTGCACTCCACAAGGCTTTAACAAAGATGACACCTGAAGAGGTCATAAAGGAAATAAAAGATAGTGGCCTAAGGGGGCGCGGTGGCGCAGGATTTCCAACAGGATTAAAATGGGAACTTGCAAGACAGCAAAAGTCAGAAATTAAATACATGATATGTAATGCAGATGAAGGTGATCCGGGTGCCTTTATGGATAGATCTGTCCTCGAGGGTGATCCACACTCAATCGTAGAAGCGATGACAATTGCTGGATATGCAATAGGCGCGCAAAAAGGATTTGTTTATGTGAGAGCTGAATACCCGTTAGCTATTGAAAGATTACAGAGAGCAATAGAGACTGCACATGAATATGGTTTCCTTGGTGAAAATATACTTGGTACTGCATTTTCGTTTGATATAGAGATAAGAATAGGTGCAGGTGCATTTGTATGTGGTGAAGAAACTGCATTAATGCACTCAATAGAAGGAAAGAGAGGTCAGCCAAGAGTCAAACCACCATTCCCTGTACAAAAAGGTCTTTGGAGTAAACCTTCGGTAATCAATAATGTTGAAACCTTGGCGTTGGTGCCACCGATAATACTAAGAGGTGCATCTTGGTTTAGGCAGTATGGTACAGAAAAATCTCCTGGTACAAAAGTATTTGCACTTGCCGGTAAGATAAGGAATACAGGACTTGTGGAAGTACCAATGGGAATAACATTACGTGAACTTCTTTACGAAATTGGTGGCGGGCATCCGCAAGGTAAACAGATAAAGGCCGTACAAACGGGTGGTCCAAGTGGTGGTGTTATCCCTGCAGAATATTTTGATACGCCCGTCGACTATGAATCTCTTGGAAAACTTGGCGCTATTATGGGTTCAGGTGGTATGATTGTACTTGATGAAGATGATTGTATGGTTGATGTGGCAAAATTCTTCCTCGAATTCACGGTAGATGAATCGTGCGGTAAGTGTACACCATGTCGTGACGGAACAAAAGTTATGTACGATTTGCTTGATAAAATAACAAAAGGTGAAGGTACGCTAGAAGATATCCAAAAACTTGAAGATCTTGCGCAGATTATAAAAGATTCGTCGTTATGTGGTCTTGGTCAAACTGCTCCAAATCCAGTATTATCCACACTGAAATATTATAGACACGAATACGAAGCACACGTAAAAGATAACATCTGCCCAGCTAAGAAATGCAAATCCTTTATCAGTTATGTGATAATACCCGAAAAGTGTGTAGGATGTACCGCCTGTGCAAGAGTGTGTCCAACAAATGCAATATATGGAGAAGTGCGAAAAGTACACGAAATAGATCAAGAAGCATGTGTGAGATGTGGCAGTTGTATCGAAGTGTGTAGGTTTGGTGCTATAAATAAAGTAACCCCCGCTATAGAAACAACTGTATCAAAATGAGAGTTAAGGTGAGCATCTTCTATCAAAGATTGCTCACCTTGTTTTTTATTCGAAAATTTTTTATTTTAGTTGGGGAGGGAAGGTGTGTGGATCGCACGGAGTTAAGAAGTATTATTGAGGAGATAAAAAGAGAACAACTGGAAGAACGAGATATCTTAATTTATTTATTACACCGCGTACAAGATCATTACCAAAGTCATTACATTCCACCTGAAGTAGGGGAAATGATTGCTGAAGAACTGAACATTCCGTCATCGAAAGTATATGAAGTGCTCACATTTTACACAATGTTTTCTACAAAACCAAGAGGTAAATACGTGATAAGAGTCTGCACAAGTTTGCCTTGTCACGTTCCTGGTGGAAGAGAAATTGTTCAATTTTTGAAAAATAGGTTAGGAGTTCAATTCGGTGAAACAACAAAAGATGGACTTTTCACACTTGAGGAAACTGGATGTCTTGGTTTATGTGGTGTTTCGCCTGTCATTATGATAAATGATGAATACTACGGTGACCTCACCATTGAAAAAGTGGAACGCATAATTGAAACTTTGAAAGGCGGTGAGGTAAGATGACTCCAATCACGGTGCTCATCTCAGTAGACAGTAACAGTATATTACTTGGTGCAAGAGAATTTTCAACTTACATGAAAGATCTGATAGAAAAATACAATCTTTCATCGGTTGTCACCGTTCTGGAAACAGTGTCACTTGGTTCATACAACGGTGTCGTACTCCAAGTATTGCCTGATGATGTATACTATTCAGTAAAAAATAAGGAAGAAGTTCGAAAAATAGTTGAAGAACACCTACTCAAAGGAAGACAAGTATGGGATTTGACGATAGAAAAAACTGCGCTCAAAACACCAGAGAAATTTGTGCTCAGGGAAGTAAGGATAGTTACAAGAAATATAGGAATTATAGATCCAAGAAACATAGACGAATACATAGCAAGAGATGGATATTTCGCGCTTAACAAAGCACTTAAAATGTCACCTGAGGATGTCATTAAAGAAATAAAGGACAGTGGTTTGAGAGGGCGTGGTGGTGCTGGATTTCCGACTGGTTTAAAATGGGAATTTACCGCCAAAGCCAAGGCAGACCAAAAGTACATAGTATGTAATGCTGATGAGGGAGAACCGGGCACATTTAAAGATAGGTTAATCATGGAAGGAGATCCACACTCGGTGATTGAGGCAATGGTTATAGCCGGATATGCCGTAGGTGCAACAAAAGGATATATTTATATAAGGGGAGAATATTATAACTCTGTTGAGAATTTGAAAAAGGCAATAAGTGATGCATATGAATATGGATTTCTTGGTAAAGATATACTTGGTAGTGGATTCAATTTTGATCTTACGGTAAGACTTGGAGCAGGCGCTTATGTGTGCGGTGAAGAAACAGCTTTACTCGAATCAATCGAAGGTAAGTCCGGAAAGCCAAGGTTAAAACCACCTTATCCGCCTCAATCTGGACTCTTTGGCAAACCGACAGTTATAAATAATGTTGAAACGCTTGCAAACGTACCACAGATAATACTCAACGGTGCACAATGGTTTAAGCAGTTTGGAACACCAAATTCACCGGGCACAAAAGTTTTTTGTCTTGTCGGTGATGTCAATAGACGTGGAATGGTTGAGTTACCTATGGGCGTTACTGTAAGAGAGGTACTTTACGGTTTTGGTGGCGGAATTAAGGGTGGAAGAGAACTAAAGATGGTACAAACTGGCGGACTTGCGGGAACATTTATAGGAATTGATAAACTCGACACACCGATTGACTATGATTCAATGAAAAACTACGGTGTTAGCCTTGGTTCAGGTGTTATTCTTGCCATAGATAATTCACATTGCGTTGTGGATATTGCTCTCAACACAATGCAGTTTTTCAAACACGAATCTTGTGGAAAATGTACGCCATGTAGAGAAGGAACGAGATTAGCATGCGATATTCTTGAGAAGATGACAAAGTTTGAAGCTGATATTGAAGATTTGAAATACTTAGAAGAAATAGCACTTGTTAGTGCAGATGCATCCTTCTGTGGATTAGGTCAGAGTATAAACGTCCCTCTCTTATCTTTAATAAACAATTTTCGAGAAGAGTTCATTGAACATATAGATCAAAGAATATGTAAAGCAAATTTGTGCAAAGAAATCAAAAAGAAAGCAAATGTAAAATGAAGTCTAAAAAAACAAGAGCACTCGCACGAGTGCTCTTGCTTTTTAAATTACCTTTGAAGAAAGTCTTATCATTAACCTGTAAAGATCCTTAAAATTTCTTTCTACTTCTTCATCCATTATGTTTTTTAAATCAAGAGGTTGATTTTTTATAGCCTGAATTCTTCCTAAAATACCTATTGTATCTCTTGCAAAAAATTCTTTTCGTTTAGTGTATTTCATAAAAAATCTACTGGTTTTAAGTCCTTCAAGAGAGATGAAAGGTATACCAAAATAAGAAGCAACAAGTGATGGGTGAAACCTTTCAGATATAACAAAATTTGACGATAATATTAACGAAAGTAGTTCATCAATATTGCCACTATTCTCAAAAAATTCGCAATCCAATCTATTTGAAATAACTTTTGAAACTTCAATATCAGTTTTTTGCGTTGGGCACACTACTATTTTTGAAAAATACTTTCTTAATACGTCGTATTTATAAACATTTGAGCTTCTTCTTGGGATAATAATTAATTCGTATTCGTTTGATTTTTCCGGCTGAATTTTTTTTAGATACCTAACAGATGGATCACAACATATCACTGTATTTTCATTTAAATATTTTCCGTATCTATAGGAAACTATATCACGAGCAAACAGAAAGACATTCTTATTTTTCAATAGGTTTCGTAGAATAAATCTATTAATTTTCTTTTTAATAGGTCCCAGGCTGTTTCCAAACAGAATAACAGGTTTTTGTAACAAAAGGCTGAGTTGAATTATACTAGAGTAGTACAAAAAACTTCTTGTGCTTGTAATATCTTGTAACAAACCACCTCCACCGTATACTACAATGTCACTATCGTAAACAGCTTCTATCATTTCAAAAATATTAAAACGCGAAACCGTATCTTTGTTGATTCGTTTGGGTAAGGTTACTTTGTATTGCACATGGAATTTACGAAAAAAGTCTTCAATACTTTCTCGCATTAGTTCATCGCCAAAATTTCCATAACCATAGTATCCAACCAACAATACTTTCAAGGAATATCAATCCCCTTTGAAGAATATTTTAAATGGAAAAGCAGATAGGAGCGTGAAGTTTAATGGTTCGTAAAATAACGGAAAACATATACGTAATAGAGCACGAAGAAGCTGCTAACAACGTTATCGTAATAGGTAGAAAGGGTGTTGTACTCATAGATACCTCTCTTTTTCCCGAAAAAGCAAAAAGTATAGTCAAATTTGTCAAAGAATTGACATCAAAACCTATTTCTCTTGTTTTAAACACTCATTATCATCCTGATCATACGTTTGGTAATGTCGTTTTTGACTGCCCAATTGTTGCACATGTTTTAACACGTCAAAAAATGGAAAATTTTGATAAATCTTATTTTGATACACTTGGTTTAGAATATTTCACACCCAAGTTACCCGATGTGTTATTTGATGATACATTTGAATACGAAGATGGTTTAAAAATAAAATTTATACATGGTCCTGGCCATACACCAGATTCTTCTTTTGTGTACATACAAGACGAAGATGTTGTGATTGCTGGTGATACCGTAATAAACACAATTCATCCAGAGATAGTAGAGGATAGTAACCTTAATGCGTGGTTAAGAACACTTGAAAAAATGCCACAGGTTAAATATATCGTGCCGGGTCATGGTGAATTCGGTGACTATAAATGCATTGTAAAGATGAAAGAATACATTGAAAAGATTCGGAAATTGATATTTGGAGAATTAAGCCCAACGGACTTGGAACATGACGAAAATTTCTCGAAACGTCTTCACCCTGAGATGCTTGAATGGAGTATTAGAAATTTAATTGCTTAAACTCAACCTACTCCAAACTTGTTCAACATATTTTGACTGTTTATCGAACATTTCCTGCGCATTTTCTGTGTTGTATTCATGATCGTATCCTGCCATATGGAGTATGGAATGGATTATTACTGTCAACAATTCTTTTTCAAACGGATTTTCAAATTTCTCTCCGTTTTCTTTTATAACATCAATACACAAGTATCCCTCAGCGTAAGGTTGAATAAAATTCTCATCCCCTACGTCTTGCTTTATTAGATTATCCTCTCCGTAAACAAAGGTAAGCACATCAGTTGCTCCTTGTTTTCCTCTGAATTCAGTATTTAACTTTGCCATTGTATTTGAATCAACAAATATAAATTCGATGTAGACATCTCCAATTTCGTTTTGAACGATTTGTTCAAAACTATCACCTGCTGAATCTAAAAATTTCTTAAGTTCCTCGGGGTAATTTTCAAATTTTATCATTTCATCACCTCAGCCTGTGGTTTCGATTTCTTGGTTTAAGGTTGGATATTCAATTCTTTGGTTAGATAATCCTTCAAAAACAAGAACAAAACTATCTATTATAGTCTTTAGCTCATTTATTGTCAAACCTGCTTCAATTAACTGACCTTCCTCAAATAATTCTATCACAGTGTTTTCAACCACCGATTTTATCTTGTCAAGTGTTGGATTTTTAAGAGATTTCGCTGTTGCCTCGACTACATCAGCAAGCATTAAAATTGCAAGCTCCTTACTTTTTGGTCTGGGACCAGGATATCTGTAATCTTGTATATTTACATTCGGTTCTAATTCGAGTGCTTTTTTATAAAAGTATTTTTGGACTCTTGTACCATGATGCTGTGGAATTGCCATTTCAATTTGTATTGGGAGTCTGTATTTTCTAACTATATCTATCCCATCACTAACGTGCTTCTTAATGATTTTTGAACTAACATCCGGAGGTAGACTATTGTGCGGGTTGTCTTCTATACTCTTTAGATTTTCGATAAAATACTCAGGATTTCTTAATTTTCCTACGTCGTGATAATACGCACACGCTCTTCCAAGTATTGCATTAGCACCTATACTCTCGGCTGCCCTTTCAACTAACTCGGCTACACGCATACTGTGATAGTAAGTTCCTGGTGCGTGAATCGAAAGAAGTTTTAGAAGTGGATGATTAATGGTTGAGATTTCAGATAGCCCTATATTTGAATATATTCTTGTCGATACTTCAATGTATGGTAAAATACCAAGAATTACTATGGAGGAGATAACAGGATTCAGAAAAACTATAATATAATCTTTTACAGAAAAATAGAAATGGCGAACTGGTTCCTGAAGTAGGATCATCGATATGCTCGTAATACCGGATGCAACACCCGCCTTTGCAACCTGCACTCTATTTTTGGTATTCTTAAGAATATATGTTGCTATGAAAACCTGAGGAAAGAAATGGAGGAACATGAAGAAATCTCGATAATGGAATGCCGTTGAAAGTGAAAGTATCAAACCTGCGCTGGCTCCAAACTCGTAGTCTATCAACAAAGTAATAAGCATAGGCACAGCAGTTATGGGTATGAATGTAATTCCATAAATCTTGTATATAACAGTATTTAAAACGCTTCCAATTAGAAAAATACCGTAAAACAATATTCTATACCTTGGATCTACATTCATTATATTTGAGTTCCTTATAAAGTGCTCAACAATTCCATACCAAATAACCAATATTAGTATAAATTCATTTAAAAGTCCAAGTAAGCTTATTTCATATATATTATTAGCAACGCTAATTATGAGCGCCAATATTATTCCATCGTATATAAATGCTTCATTCTTTAGCATATCCGATTCTAAATGCTTTGTTTGCATGTCTATCTCCTCTTCTCTGATTTTTCTTCTCTTTGAACACGCTCGAAGTTATCGTATGCCCGTATGATTTTCTTTACGAGAGGATGTCTTACAACATCAGCATCTGTTAAATAGACGAAGGTTATACCTTCGATATTTTTAAGTATTTCTTGAGCAACGACTAGCCCAGATTTTTCTTGTATGTCTATCTGCGTTATATCACCAGTCACTATAACTTTTGACCCGAATCCCATACGTGTTAAAAACATTTTCATTTGTTCATATGTAGTGTTTTGGGCTTCATCAAGAATTATAAAAGAATTATTTAAAGTTCTTCCTCTCATATATGCAAGAGGAGCAATCTCTATAATATTCTTTTCCCTAAAGGATATGAATTTTTCTATGCCAACCATATCTATTAGCGCATCATAAAGTGGGCGTAGGTAAGGATCGACCTTTTCGGTCAAGTCACCTGGTAAGAATCCAAGCTTTTCACCTGCTTCAACAGCAGGTCTCGTCAAGACAATTCTCTGTACCTTACCAGATTTTAGGTAATCTACAGCAATTGCACAAGCTAAATAAGTTTTCCCAGTCCCAGCAGGACCTATTGCAAAAACTATGTCGTTTTTTTCTATTGCCTCAAGGTATTTCCTCTGTCCTTCAGTTTTTGCTTTAACCTTTCCAACAGATTTCTTATAAACTTCTTGAGGGTTTTCGATTTTTTCATTTTCCTCAACTATATATTCAAATTCCGTCCAATCAAGAAGGTGACCATCCCTGGTTATGTTAACTACTTCTCTTAGTATTTTCTCAACTACTTCAACTGCTCTCTCATCTTCTCCTTTGATTCTTATTTCATCGTCAATAACAGCTATTTCGACGTTGAATCTTCTTCTCAGATATCTGGCTTTGTTGTCATATTGACCAAGTATCTCAACTATGGCTACATCCTTAGGTACCACGATCCTTCTTAAATTCACACACTCACCTCGGTAATTGAATTTAGCATTTTTACAAGTATAATTATACCAGAAAATTAGAAAAATCTGTTAAAATATAAATGAACAACTTTTCTCTACTGTATCACATAGGTTCAAAATTCATTTAGATATTAAAGAACTAATTTAACATTCGTAAAAGGAGGAATAACATGGCTATCATATCCGCATCTATTTTGGCTGCTGATATAGGAAGTTTGAAGGAAGAAATAAAAAGGGTTGAGAACTACATCGACGAGATACATCTTGATGTTATGGATGGTCATTTTGTACCAAATCTTACCTTTGGATATCCTATGATAGAAACATTAAGAAATTTCACAAATTTTCCAATAGATGCGCATTTGATGGTGACAAATCCGGACAATCACATTCAAATGTTCATTGAAAAAGGTGCAACAAGAGTAACTATTCACCAGGAAACTTGTTTTCACTTACACAGAAATTTACAATTTATAAAATCACTTGGTGCAGAAGCATTCGTTGCTTTAAATCCTGCTACTCCCATCAGTACGCTTGAAGAGATCCTACCGTATGTTGATGGTATACTTGTTATGACAGTTAATCCAGGTTTTTCAGGTCAACAATTTATTCCAACAATGTTTGAGAAGATTAGAAGAATTGCTTCAATAAGAGAGGAGAGAAATTACGCATTTAAAATCGCCGTCGATGGAGGCGTTGGAAACGAAAATGCAATGGAACTTATTAAACTCGGAGTTGATATTCTTGTTATGGGTTATGGTGTTTTTAGAAATAATAAGCTTCCTCAATTGTGGGAGGAGATAAAGAATTGCAAAAAATAAGAAAGATTTTGTCTTTCGTTTCGCCTTACTCTTTTGAAGGTTCAATTATAAACTTCGATGATTTGTTCTCATTTATTTTGGAAAACAAAGTAGATGGTGTTGTAATCTCGGATTCAACATTCCATGGTGTTATTAAGTTTCTTAGTGTAGCCCAGAAGTATAAAGATGTTGTAGATTCGTACATAGGATATCGGATTGATAACGTTGTTTTCGTTTTCACTAACACAGAGGAGTTTTACAAATTTTTGACATTTTACAATTCCAAACCTATTGATAAAAGCACAACTGATACATTGAAAAAACAATTCACATATTTTGAAGTGATGCCGTTATATTATCTACCCCAACAGAGGCACGTATATGAACTTTTTTGTGATTATATACAACAAAATTTGAGAACACACAGTGGTTTATCTGATTGTCTGATAGAAGCTTCATTGCCTTCGCCTAATTATATACTGCGTTCATATCAGAATTTGCCAAAGCCACCGAGTGATTTTTTGGGTGAGTTGTTGAATAAGGAAAATGAACACAAAGATAGACTAGAAAAGGAAATAAAATTGATAAAATCTTTCCAGTTCGAAGATTACTTCTACACTATAAAGCGTATAATTGAAATTGCGAAAAGCAATGATATAGAGATTGGACCGGGGAGGGGGAGCGCAGTTGGAAGCTTAGTTGCATACAGACTCGGAATAACAAGGATAGATCCGGTAAAGTATGGTTTGCTCTTTGAAAGATTTCTTAACGAAGGGCGAAGTGATTATCCGGATATAGATTTGGATACGGAAGATGTCAAGAGACAAAAATTAATAAATCTACTTAGAGAAGAATTTGGATACGTTTACAACATTAGTACCTTTTCATCCATACCAAAAAAATTTTTGGATACTCTACCGGATGATGTTAAGAAAACTCTTTCGAAAATTCCATTACAGCGCTCGACGCATGCCTCAGGTGTTGTAATATCCACAAATCCTGTCTTCGTGCCGATAGTCCCCTTAACAGAAACACTTGAGTGGGATATGGATGACTTACAGTCAATTGGTTGTGTAAAGTTTGATGTACTCGGTTTGAAAACACTCAGTATTTACAAAGAACTAAAAAACAGCATAAATACAAAAAGTAACAACGAATCTGTAAAGAAGACTTACAAATACATATGTGCTGGTTTCACAGACAACATTTTTCAACTTGAAAGCTCCATCGGTAAATCCGTCGTAAGGGACGTAAGGCCATCAAACATTCGTGAACTTGCGATTGCCCTTTCTCTGAACAGACCAGGTCCATTGCGTTCTGGAATAACAAACGAGATAAGAACTCTCAAACTTAAGAAAAAAAGAAAATACGAGCTTGACATTTTGCAAGAAACGTACGGACTACCCATTTATCAAGAACAAATCATGTTAATAGCGATGAATTTGGCGGGACTTACGAGCAGGCAAGCAGATGCGCTTAGAAAAGCTATAGCTAAAAAAGACTCTTCCGATTTTGCTGAATTAATTACAATCGTCAAAAATGCATTAACTGAAAAATTAGGCAAAGATGGTGAAGAACTCTCAAAAAGTTTAATTTCATTTGGGGAATATGCGTTTAACAAATCGCATGCTATAGCGTATGCACACTTAACATACTACATGGCATTTTTTAAAGTTAATTATCCAAAGTTATTCTACGATGTATACTTGAAGCATGATGCCTCTATTTTATGTGAGGCGATCTATAATCTTCAGGCTCTTGGCTATAAGGTTTTACCACCAAAAATTAACTCGCTCTCAAGTAAAGAAGGTAAAGATGATAAAGTATATAGATTACCACTTTATGTACTTCCGGGCATTTCCTATGAAAAATCCTTACAACTGCAGAATACGAACTTTGAGGATTTTGAAGATTTTGTTGAAAAAGCAGATTTACCACTTTCCGCGATAGAAGCGCTTGTAAAGATAGGAACATTTGATGAGTTGTTTGATAGTAGAAGAAAGGCAATACAAAAGCTTAGGACTTTTAGAAGTGGATTCAATCCGGAGGTGGCAAGAATTGGAGGAAAAATATTTGGTAAAATAATAAAATTGGACGAAACAAAAGTTGAAGATGATTGGGAGAGAACCAACATGGAATACGAAGTTCTTAAAGTGCCGATATCTTTACCAACAAAAACTCAGAATCACCTTGCACCCTATTGTGTTGCCTACGCTCTGGACTTACCATATGGTATTCATGTTTCTGTAAAAGCTGGATTTGGTACTGATGGAAAAAGTGTTTTCAAAACACAAATGCCAGATGGTGACTACACGCTTATTTATCCGGATAAGTTTGAAGTAGGTCATTTGAGTGTCTCGTATCAACTAAAACACATGCCAACAAGATCAGAGATTTCTAGAACATCATCCAGCCTTGGAGTAGAAGAGATAGTGCTTCCAAACGGAAGATTAATAAAGAATGCAAGACCTATTCAAAACGATTTCAAAACATTTGTAAAAAAATGATTTTAGAGGGTGATCCCATGAAATCTAACTATGTAGCATTATTTTGGAAGACAAAGGATACAGACCAAAAATTGATCGAATGTAACTTATGTCCACACAATTGTTCTATACAAAATAATAGAACAGGAGTTTGCAAAGCAAGGAAAAACATCGATGGTGTACTTTATTCGCTGAATTACGGTGAAATAACATCTATAGCACTTGATCCAATAGAAAAAAAGCCTCTGTATCATTTTTATCCTGGTAGCTCAATCATATCAGTTGGGAGTTGGGGTTGTAATTTCGTATGTGCGTTTTGCCAAAACTGGGAGATTTCTCAACAAAGACCGTACTATATAAAATACATCGAACCTGAGGAATTGGTAGAAATCGCAGTTCGATACAAAGAAAAGGGTAACATTGGTATAGCTTATACCTATAACGAACCGATAGTATGGTACGAATTTGTTTACGAATGCGCAAAGCTTGCACATTTAAGCGGGTTGAAAAATGTACTCGTTACAAATGGTTACATAAACCAAGACCCCCTTGAAAGACTTGGGAGTTACATAGATGCGATGAATATAGATCTTAAAGCATACAACAACGAGTTCTATCGCAAAGTTTGTGGTGGAGATTACCAAAGTATTTTGCAAACCATAGAATATTGCACAAGAAATGGCATCCACGTTGAAGTAACAACTCTTATAGTTCCTGGAGGAAATGATAACGTGGTTGAACTTGAGGAAGAGTTCAAGCATTTATCTAAGATATCGAAAGAAATACCATTACATCTGTCTAGGTATCACCCAGCTTACAAGTACTCTTTGCCATCAACAAGTGTTGAGACATTGGTGGAGTTGTATAACATAGCAAAAAGGCATCTGAGTTATGTCTATCTTGGTAATGTTTGGGACGAAAAGTATGAAAGCACGTATTGTCCAAATTGTGGAAGTGTGGTTATAATTAGAAAGGGATACACAATTGATATAAGAAATCTTGATAATGAAGGGCGGTGTACAGTGTGCAGCAACCAGATTATAGAGAAATTATGGTTTTGAATCGAGTTGTAGTTTTTTCTGTGATAGTTATTTTTCTTGTGATGATTGCAATCTACCTTCTTTACATATCCGGTAAGACCGGTCAATACAAGGATTTTGAAGACTACATCTTTGGTACTTACGTTAAAATAAGAATTGCATCCAAAGTTAACTCGTCCACTATTTCAAAAGCTATATTTTCAGAAATGAAAAGGTTAGAAAGTAAATACGATGCATATTCACCTAAGAGTATTTTATATCAGATAAACCATTCAGAGGATTGGATTGATGTTGATGATGAAACTCTATCACTGATTGATTTATCTTTAAAATTTGCGCGCCAAACTGAAGGTGCATTTGATCCTGGACTTGGAAGACTTATCGATTTGTGGGGATTTAGTAAATTTACAGAAAGAAGTGCCACACAACAGTTTAAAATACCAACTGCAACTCAGATAGCGCAAGCTGCTGCTGATTCTGGTTATCAGAAGATCTCAATAGACTATATAAACAAGAAAGTAAAAACTAATGGAGCATGGATCGATCTTGGTGGGATGTTGAAAGGATACGCTTTGAAAAGGGCGTACCAGATAGCAAAAGAATACGACAAGAATTGCCATGGCTTCATCGAAACAGGTGGTCAAATAATGATACTCGGTCCAAAATACGGTAAGACCAACTGGATCATAGGAGTAAGGGATCCACGTGGGAAACCTGGGGAAAATATAAAATTTGTTTACATGAAATCTGGTTCAATAGCAACTAGCGGTGACTACGAAAGATTTTTCATCGTTGATAATGTGCGTTATCATCACATTATAAACCCCAAGACAGGCTATCCATCTAAAGGAGCAATAAGTGCAACGATAATATCTGAAGATCCGGTAATCGCTGATGCCTTTTCAACTGCTGCTTTTGTGCTTGGAAAAGAGAATTGGTTGTTTACAAGGACTCTTTTTCCAAAATATGGGGCTGAAGTACTTCTTGTGTACGAAGAAAAAATAAATGACAGTGTAAAGATTAAATCACTCCAAACAGATAACTTCGTAATATACGAAAATCCAGATAAATAAAAATACAGTGAAGTAGTATTGTGCTTTTTCTTAAGAAGTGTCGAAATAAAAATCATGTGAATAAACTATCAAGGAGGAGAGAAAGATGAAAAAACTAAAAAGCTTTGGAGGAAAGAACCTTGGTGGTACAGGAACAAGCTTACCAAAAAACTTCTCAGAGCTTCAAAAACTACAAGCCAAGATGGAAGAGGAATTAAAAAATCTCGAAACATTGCTTGCAAATGAAGAAGTTCAAGTTGAAGTTGGTGGAGCATTGAAAATTATTGCTACATGCGATAGACAGATAAAAGACATAATTTACGAAACCGACATACTCGAAGATCAAGATATGTTCAAAGATCTTCTAAAAACTGCTATAAATGAAATCTGGATAAAAGTCGATCAAATAAGAGAGGAAAAGACAAACGAAATAATTGCAAAATACAATCCTCTTGCTTGAAATTGACTATTTTACGGTTTTGAAATTGAAAACTGAAAAAATATTCAAACAATTGCTGCTAAGATCGTGATGAAAAATCGTGTAAGAAACAGCAACAGTTTTTTTCATCGCTATTTACTGATGAAATAGTGTTACAAAAAAGCAGCGCACTATTTTTAAGGGTGCTGCTTTGTTTTTTTCGTTATGGTATAATAAAAAAAACAATGATGAGGTGATAAATTTGAATAATAAAAGCCAACCCGCATACCTTTATTTAATAATGATTAATTCCTTAATTTTACTCGTTTTCTATATTACAAAAACGTTCTTTTTCAAAAATGAGATCATTTACTTAGCCTTTGGTGCACAATATGGGCCACTTATATCTTCTGGTCAATGGTACAGAATTATTACGGCAATGTTTATGCATGGCGGTTTTCTACATCTTGGATTCAATATGTATGCGCTTTACATACTTGGAAATTACGTAGAAGGAATATACGGCACTTACAGATTCCTTGTATATTACTTCTTATCGGGTATAATTGGTAACATTGCAACTCAGATATTCTATTATGATTCTCTATCTGTAGGTGCCAGTGGTGCAATATTTGGCTTAGTCGGTACGCTTTTTGGTGCAGGTTTTAGAAAAGATACACCATTTTTTCTAAAACCCATAACAGGTAGTGCTTTACTTCCAATGATTGTGTTAAACATAATTCTTGGATTTGTGCCAGGTTCCGGGATAAACAATGCAGCGCATATTGGTGGTTTGATAACAGGAATATTATTAGGTTATGGATTGCCGGTTTATCATACCTACAAGGCAGAGAGAGTTTGGAAAATTGTAGCGTACATTATTATAGCTATAGTAACCACTGCTTATGGACTATTGGTAAAAGATATTTTATTTTGATTAAAGAAGAGCGAAAGGGAGGTGACTCGAATGAAAAAGAGTGTTGTACTTTTTTTGGTTTTAATAACGTTTTCGTCACTATGTTTTCAACAGGATGTGTCCCAAAAAGTAGAAGATATACTTATTTTGTTCAACTCTCACGGGTTTCTGTATACAGT